>QHOP01000533.1 GCA_003219345.1 Verrucomicrobiota bacterium | reverse complement strand
TGAGGTATACCTCCGCCTGGTTGACGTGACCAAGGTCGAATGGCGGGAGCGCGCGCAGTTTTTCGCCTTGGCCGCACAGATGATGAGGCGCATCCTGGTGGACGCCGCGCGGGCACGTGGCGCACAAAAGCGCGGCGGCAGCGCTCTCAAAGTGAACCTCGATGAAACAGCCCTCCTGTCGAGCGCGCGGGACCGCTCCATTCTAGCCCTGGATGAGGCCCTGACAGCGTTCTCGCAGGTTGCTCCGCGTCAGGCGAAGGTCGTCGAGTTGCGTTATTTCGGCGGATTGACCGAGGAGGAAATCGTCGCGGCTCTGAAGATCTCACCCCGCACCGTCAGGCGCGACTGGGATCTCGCCAAGGCTTGGCTATTGCGGGAGTTAAGCCATAGAATAGAGTAACCAACAGCGTATGACTCCGGAGCGTTTCCAGCAAATTGAAGAGCTATACCATGCGGCTCGCGAGAGAACCGCCGAGGAGCGCGCGGCACTCTTGGCCCAGACAGATCCCGAATTGCGCCGCGAAGTGGAGTCGCTGCTCGCACAGCGCACGGGTGGCGAATTCCTGGAGCGGCCTGCCATCCAGAACGCCCCACAAGTGCTGGGGGACTCGACGGTCACGGGACTAACCGCCGGCTCATGCCTAGGGCCATATCGTGTCGAGGGCAAGCTCGGCGAGGGCGGCATGGGCGAAGTCTATCGAGCGGTAGACACGCGCTTGGGCCGCGCTGTCGCCGTTAAGATCGCGCAGAAGCAATTCGTTGAGCGCTTCGAGCGGGAAGCCCGCGCCATTTCCTCGCTGAATCATGCCCACATCTGCACGCTTTACGACGTTGGGCCGAACTACCTGGTGATGGAACTGGTGGAGGGAGAGACGATAGCGGCCCGGCTGAAAAGCGGGGCTCTTCCAGTGAAAACGGCGCTCCTGTATGCCTCGCAGATTCTGGCCGCGTTGGCGGAGGCGCACGAAAAGGGCATCATCCACCGCGATCTCAAGCCGGCGAACATCATGATCGCGAAATCCGGAATCAAGGTTTTGGATTTCGGCCTAGCGAAATCGGGCCAGGACGAAACGGTTACCGCCAGCCGCATGGTACTGGGAACGCCTGCCTACATGGCGCCGGAGCAACGGGAAGGCAAGCCGGCCGATGCCCGCTCGGACATCTATTCGTTCGGTTGCGTCCTCTATGAAATGTTGACTGGCGCGCGGGTCGGGTCTCAGCGGAGGCGCGTCCCGTCACGAAAACTGGAAAGTATAGTAAGCCGATGTCTGGAAGAGGACCCGGAACGCCGGTGGCAATCCGTCGCCGAACTGGCGCGTGAACTCTCAGCCAGAACCGCCGCCACAAGCCGCGGGAAGCGCATGCTTGCCGCCGCGGCGGCCATTCTGGGGCTGTCCGCCGCGGCGTATTTCTACTTCCATCGTGCCCCGAGACTCACTGACAAGGACACGATCGTCCTCGCCGATTTCGTGAACAACACGGGCGATCCTGTCTTCGACGGCACGCTTCGCCAGGGCTTGGCCGTCCAACTGGAACAATCGCCGTTTCTCAAAATCATGGACGACGAGCAGATGCAACGCATCGTTCGATTGATGAGTCTTCCGCCTGGCGCCCGAATCACCAATCAAGTCGCGCACGAAATCTGCGTCCGCGAAGCGGCCGCGGCCACCATCGACGGCGCGATCGCGAGTCTGGGGAAAAGCTATGTCATCACGCTCCAGGCAATAGCTTGTCAGGACGACGCAACGCTCGCCCGGGAGCAGATCCAAGCAGTCGATAAAGAGCACGTGTTGAACGCAGTGGGAAGCGCGGCGACGGCCATGCGCGGCAAGCTGGGAGAACCGCACAACTCGATCCAGAAGCTAAATCGTCCGCTGGAACAGGCCACCACTCCTTCGCTGGAAGCTCTTCAGAACTACACCGAGGGTTATGCCGAAGTGGTCCAGGGCCACTTTCTAGCCGCTGTCCCGTTGCTGGAGCGCGCCACTGCTATCGATCCGAATTTCGCGATGGCTTACCACCTCCTTAGCATCGCGTTCGAAAATGCCGGGGACAGGACGCGCGACCGGGAATATGCGCAGCAGGCTTTCGGTTTGATCGACCGGGTTTCCGAGTTCGAGCGGAACTACATCGCGCCACACTACTACTGGGCCATCGGCGAGTTGGACAAAGCGATTGACGCCTATCAATTGGGCATCCGCAACTATCCCCGCTTCTGGGGTTTCCACAACTACTTGAGCATGACCTACATAGACCTGGGGCAATACGAAGAGGGGCTGAAGGAGGGCCTCGAAGCGGCTCGCTTGCAGGCCAACGTCGAGCACCCCTATCGTCGTCAGTTGGACGCCTACATATGCCTGGATAACCTTCCGGAGGCCAAGCGATTAGCAGAGAAACTGCGGATGCAGGGGCTCGACGGAGCGAGGATCCACCAGCGCTTCCTTGAAATGGCTTATGTCGAGGGCGATCAGGCGGCCATCGCCGTGGAGACTCAATGGTTCGCAGGCAAGCCGGAAGAGTACATTAGCTTCGGCTTGCAGGCGGCGGACCGGGACGTCCATGGCCAGCGCGGTGAGGCGCACAAATTGTACCAGCGAGCCCTGGAGGCAGGTCTGCGCCGTGGACTTCGGAACGCCGAAGGATTCGACGAAGCCGATGCGACTGCCGACGCGCTGTTGGGCAATTGTCAGACCGCGCGCCGCCTCGGCCGTCCGGCCCTGGCGCTGGCGATGTGTGGCGATGCGGCGCAGGCGGAGAAACTGGCCGCGGAGACTTCGAAGCTTTTTCCAAACGGAACCCTCTGGAATGCCGTGCAGCTACCCGAGATTCGCGCGGCGATCGCCCTCCACCGCGACCAACAGGCCAGGAGCGTGGAACTGCTGGTATCCGCCTCGCCATACGAGCGCTCTAACCTCGAATCGGTTTATTTGCGTGGCTTGGC
>QHOP01000438.1 GCA_003219345.1 Verrucomicrobiota bacterium | reverse complement strand
TCGGCTTATACTCCATCCCGTCGGTGAGCAGCCAGCCGATCCAATTGACCAGCGCGCGATCCGGAACTGATTTGGTCATCAATTGGACAGGTGGGCAAGGTCCGTTCACCCTCCAGCGCCGCGCGGACTTGAATGCGTCCACTGCCTGGCAAGACGTGGGCGGAGCGATCAGCGGCAACACCGTGACCGTGAACAACGCGTTCACTGGCTTGCAAGGCTACTACCGCATCAAGGGACAGTAACGGTATTTCCTTCTGTGTTGAAGGATCGGCGGGCTTGGGCTGGCGGGTCCGTGTGTGCGGCCCAAGCCCGCTTCGTTTTTGACTCAAACAACGGACAAGAAGGCAACGGCGCCGATGTGGAATGCCGGTTCCTGGTTCGTTCGTTGGAATGGAACTGGCCAATGAAAACGTTTTGCTTGTTGTACGTCTGGCTTGGCAAACCAGTCGCCGAGGCGGTTGATCCTTCCCGCGCCAGCAAGGCTGTCCGCAAGAGCGGCGTTTTATGAAGCCCTCCGCAACATTGCCGACCGCGCGCGACAAACTGCTGTTCACGCCCGGCCCGCTCACCACGAGCCTGTCGGTGAAGCAGGCGATGCTGCACGACGCCGGTTCGTGGCACTTCGAGTTCAACGCGAAGGTCAATTGGGTGCGCGAGAAAATCCTCGAAATCGCCGGACTCTCGCGCGACGCCGGCTGGGAGGCCATTCTCCTGCAAGGCAGCGGCACGTTTGGCGTCGAGGCCGTCTTCGCCACGTGCGTGCCGCCGAGCGGCAAGGTGGCGGTCCTTGCCAACGGCGCCTATGGCGAACGCATCGTGCTGATGCTGCAACATCTGAAAATAGATCACCTCGTCCTTCGCACGCCGGAAAACACTCCGAACGACCCCGCCGCGTTGGATCGCGCGCTGGCGACGGACAAAACCATCACGCACGTCGCCATCGTTCATTGTGAAACGACCACCGGCATCCTGAATCCGATCACCGAAGTCGGCCGCGTCGTTCAGCGCCACAGTCGCCATTACATCGTGGACGCGATGAGCAGCTTCGCCGCGATACCCATTGATTTCTCGCCGGCTGGAATTGACTTTCTCATTTCATCGGCAAACAAGTGCCTCGAGGGCGTGCCCGGTTTTTCGTTCGTCATTTGCCGTCGGGATGCGTTGCTCGCCTGCGAAGGTTACGCGCGCTGTCTCAGCCTCGATCTGCTCGATCAACTCAAGGGATTCGACAAAAACGGCCAGTTCCGCTACACGCCGCCAACGCATCCGATCCTCGCCTTCGAGCAAGCGATGAAAGAATTGGAGCACGAAGGCGGTGTCGCGGGACGAGGGGCGCGCTACCGGCGAAACCATGAGACGCTGGTGAAAGGAATGAAGCAGCTCGGATTTCGCCCTTACCTGGATCCGGCGGTCCAGAGTTATATCATCACCTCCTTTTACTATCCGGACACCGAAAAGTTCAGCTTCGATGATTTTTACCGGCGGCTCAGCGACAAAGGCTTCATCATTTATCCGGGCAAAATCAGCCGGGCGAACACGTTCCGCATCGGTTCCATCGGACGCATTTCCCCGAGCGACATCGATGCGCTCGTCTCGGCCATTGACAGCGTGTTGAAGGAAAGGGGCGTGAAAATGGTTTGATGACTCGTTGTTCGGCGGCTCATGATGTATCGAAGTGATTCGCGACCTATGATACACGGCCTCAATGGAAAACCGTTGGGAAACAACCAAGGCTTGAGATGAACCGTTCTCCAAAATCAGCCCAGGACCTCGATCCGTTCCGCTCCGAAGGCGACTTGAATCTTTCACCGCATCGTCGCGCGTGGGCGGGTGAAAACATTTCACCGGCAACGCAACGAATGCTCGATGAGGATACCGGATATTTTCTTCACCAGTCGCTTTCCACCCCTTGCCTGAACGCGCTCAAGTCGTGCCAGGGCGCGTGGATTCAGGACGTCGAAGGCCGTCGCTACCTCGACTTCCATGGCAACAACGTGCATCAGGTCGGCTTCGGCCATCCGCGCGTCATCGCTGCCATCAAAGAGCAACTCGATGAACTCTCTTTCTGCACGCGGCGGTACACGTGTGAAACCACTGTCGCGCTGGCCAAGAAACTCACCGAACTTGCGCCCGGCGACCTCAATCGCGTTCTCTTTGCTCCCGGCGGCACTTCGGCTATCGGCATGGCGCTAAAGCTCGCGCGCCTCGCCACCGGACGATACAAATTCGTTTCGATGTGGGATTCGTTTCATGGCGCTTCGCTCGACGCTATTTCCGTTGGCGGCGAGGCCGTTTTTCGCAGCGGCATCGGCCCGCTGCTGCCTGGCTGCGAACGCGTCCCGCCGCCGGACCATCGCCACTGCCCGTTTCGCTGCGGCGATGCCTGCAATCTCGCCTGTGCCGACTACATTGAATATGTCCTCGAAAAAGAAGGTGATGTGGCGGGAGTCATCGGCGAGACCGTTCGGTGCACGCCTTTCATTCCTCCGCTCGACTACTGGAAACGCATCCGCGCCGCCTGCGACAAACACGGCGCGCTGCTTATCCTCGATGAAATTCCTGCCGGGCTTGGCCGCACCGGACGGATGTTCGCTTGCGAACACTACGACATCGTTCCCGACATGCTTGTGCTGGGCAAAGGACTGGGCGGCGGTATTTTTCCTCTCGCCGCTCTCGTCGCACGCGAAGAACTGAACATCGCTGCCGACAAAGCGCTCGGCCATTTCACGCACGAGAAAAATCCCGTGGCCTGCGCTGCCGGCCTGGCGACGCTGCAAGTTATCGAGGAGGAAAACCTGGTCGAGCGGGCGCGCGCGCTCGGCAACTCTGCGCTTGAACGAATGCGCGAAATGGCCAGGCGCCACCTGCTCATCGGCGACGTCCGCGGCCTGGGCTTGCTGATGGGTATCGAGTTAGTGCGCGACCGGAACACTCTCAAGCGCGCGACCGAGGAGGCCGAGCAGGTCATGTACGCCTCGTTGCGCCGGGGCCTGAATTTCAAAGTCACGATGGGCAACATCCTGACTCTCACGCCCGCTTTGATCATCTCGCAGGCCGAGCTGAACCAGGCGTTGGACATTCTTGACGATTGCATCGGCGAAGTGGAAACCGCGCGAAAGGTTTGAAACGAATGGGCGAAATCAGCACTCGGCCCTTCACCGTCAACGGTCGCCTTTACCAGCCGCCGGCGCGGCCCGTGATTGTTATCTGCCTCGATGGTTCAGCGGACGAGTATCTCGATGCGGCGATAGCCCGCGGTCGGATGCCGAACCTCCAGCGCATCACCGTGAGCGGCCATCGCGGGCTGGCGCGCGGCGCGATGCCGTCGTTCACCAACGTCAACAACGCCTCCATTGTCACCGGTGTGCCGCCCTCGGTGCATGGCATCGGCGGAAACTTCTTCTACGATTCCGTGGCGGGGCAGGAAGTGATGATGAACTCGGCGAAGTTTTTGCGTTGCGAAACAATTTTTCCTGCGGCCGCATGCGCCGGACGAAGAGTAGCTGTCGTTACCGCCAAGGAAAAGCTGCGCGACATCTTCGCAAGCGGGTTGGTGGAGCAGGGCGGGATCGCTTTTTCTTCCGAGAAAGCGAGTCAGGCCCAAAAAAACAGTCACGGAATTGCCCATGTCGAAAAACTCGTCGGCGATTCCACCCCGCCCATCTACAGCGCCGAAGCCAGCCTGTATGTCCTGCGGGCTGGCGTTGCGCTTCTGGAAAACGGAATGGCCGACTTGCTTTATCTGTCGACCACCGACTACATCCAGCACCGGTTCGCACCCCACGCGCCCGAGGCGGTGGAGTTTTACGCGGGCATCGACGCCGAAGCAGGCCGGCTCTTGAAGTGCGGCGCCGTCGTCGGCATTACGGCCGATCACGGCATGAACGCCAAGCAAAAGCCCGACGGCTCGCCGAACGTGATCTACCTCGAATCCTTGTTGACCAAAAAATACGGCAAAGGCTTTCGCGTGATCCTTCCGATCACCGATCCCTACGTCGCGCATCACGGCGCGCTCGGTTCCTTCGCCGTCGTGCATCTGCCGAAGGGGGTCAGCGCGCGAAAGAGGTTCAATATCCTCTACTTCCTCAACCACCTGCCCGGCGTGACGGAAGTGTATGGCCGCAACGCCGCCGAAAAACTGGAGCTTCCAGCGGAACGGCTGGGAGACATCGTTGTCATCTCCGCGCGCGACGTGGTGCTGGGACGAACGCCGGAGCATCACGATTTGACGGCGCTGGAAGGCGGGTTGCGTTCCCACGGCGGACGCTACGAAGAAATGGTGCCGTTCATTCTGAGCGAGCCGCTCAAGCCGGAATACGCCGCCCGGGCCGGCGCCGACCCGCGCAATTTCGACATCTTTGATTTTACTGTGAATGGAACCATCCGCAGATGAACCTCTCCTGCTACGTCGCCGGCAAAGCTATCACGTCCGACCAGCAACTGGTTCTCAAGAATCCTTACAACGGCGAGGCCGTTGGCTCGGTGGCGCTCGCGGGGCGCGAACAGACCGACGCCGCCATCGTCAGCGCGTTAAACTGGCGCGAGCCCCTCACTCGCTTCCAGCGCTCCCAAATTCTTGAGAAGGCCAGGCAGCTGCTGGAAACCCGAAACGAGGAATTTGCCCGGCTCATTACCGCGGAATCCGGACTTTGCCGGCGCGAAACGCGCTATGAAGTGGGACGCGCTTTGGACGTGCTGCGCTTTGCCGCAATGGAAACTGTGCGCGACGACGGGCAGATTTTTTCCTGCGACGTTTCGCCGCAAGGCAAGGCACGGAAAATATTCACTCTCCGCGAGCCATTGAACTGCGCGGTCTGTATTACGCCGTTCAATCATCCGCTTAACCAGGTCGCGCACAAACTCGCACCAGCCATCGCCGCCGGGACGCCGGTCATACTCAAGCCATCGGAAAAGACCCCGCTCACCGCGATCAAGTTTGCGGAACTGCTTTACGAAGCCGGCCTGCCCGGCCCGATGCTCAGCGTTTTGCTTGGAGCTGCTGCGGAAATCGCTGAGCCGCTGGTCAAAGATGATCGCGTGGACGTCGTCTCGTTCACCGGCAGCGTAGCCGTTGGCAAACGCATCGCGCGGACAGCCGGATACAAAAAGCTCGTCCTGGAGCTTGGCGGCAACGATCCGCTCATTGTCCTGGACGACGCCGACCTCGACCTCGCCGTTACGCTTGCTGCTGAAGGGAGCTATCGGAACTCCGGCCAACGCTGCACCGCGGTGAAGCGGATTCTGGTGCACCGACGCATCGCCGAAGAGTTCACGCTGCGTCTGGTCGAGAAGACCAAGGAATATGTCTGCGGCGATCCGACGGACGAGGCCACGCGCGTCGGCACTGTGATTGACGAAAAATCCGCCATCTACCTGGAAACAGTCGTGCGGGAAGCTGTCGCAGCAGGCGGTAAGGTGCTCATCGGCGGCGGGCGAAAGGGCGCCCTGCTCCACCCCGCGGTGATAGCCAACGTCCCGCGCGATTGTCGCATGGTCGTTTGCGAATCGTTCGGCCCGCTTGCGCCGATCCTCACCGTGAAGGATCTCGAGGACGCCATCGCGGTAGCCAACTCGACTGCCTACGGTCTCAGCTCCGGGGTCATCACGCGCGACCTCGGCAAAGCCATCGAGTGCGTGAAACGTCTCCGCTGCGGCACAGTCAATATCAACGAAGTTCCCGGCTACCGCGTCGAGAACAGCCCCTTCGGCGGCATCAAAGACTCAGGACTTGGCGTCAAAGAAGGCGTCGTCGAAGCGATGAAGCACTTCAGTTTCGTGAAGACATTCTCACTTCCGTGGTGATCGACTGTGAACGGAAGCCCTTTCCCCGCCTCTCGACGCTCGAATGAATGACCGCAGCACGAACGCGGCGTCTTGTTCAACCCGGGAGTTTCTACCACTCGGGCGGCAGGCCGATCGTGTCCCCCCATGAGCTGACCTTCCACTCATCGCCAATCAGTCGGAGGCCAATGAATCCATATTCAGGTGAGTTTTTGAGCGGCGGGGCCGTTTCCCACTCGTAGGCAAACCGAAGTTCGAGGTTGTCTTGGCCGCCCGACTTTCGAGTAACTCGAACCCCCTTTAGTCCCCTCAACAGTTCGTACTTTCGTTCGACTTCCTTTTTTCCCCAATCATTGCTGCCTTGTTCGGGATAGGTGGATTTTTGGTAAAGTTCGCCATCTCCGGCCTGAATGGCCCACAGAACGGTTTGAAGCGCACCTTCGGGTGTCGCGACGCTGAGTTCTGACTGGGTCGGAATGGGAAGAAATATGTTCGTTTTCTCCATGATGGATTTAGCTTCACTTGCTTGAAGCTCGGCAGCAGCGGTTTGAAGGTCGTTCGACGATTGGCGGTTAAATCGAGCTGTCCATTCTTGACTCTGGCGTCTCAACTGCGCCACCTCGCCTCGCAGACGCATGAGTTCGGCGTGCTCGCCACGCAGTCGAGAGACTTCGTCCGGATCAGAGCTGTTGGTCGCTTGGTTCCCCAGCGGCGCGGTCTGGAAGGCGGCGAGTTGCGCGCGCAAGCCGGTATTCTCTGCGCGGAGCTGGGTCCTCGCCCGATGTTGAAGGACGAACGGAGTTGCAATTCCCGCGGCAACCAGTGTGGCGAGCCCAAGTTTGATTTTTGTTGAGGCCATAAACTCAAGGAGTCCGAGGGTTGAAGCTGATGCAACCGCCGTCGAAAGCACTGCCGTTGCGGCGGTGGCGGCCAATCCGGCCGGCGCTGCACTCACTGCCTGTCCCGCAAGCAGCGCTGCCAAGGCCGAAGTGGTCGAGGTCAGACCGCGTTTCCTGAGCAGCGCGCGCAGCTTTTCCAGCGCTCGCTCCACACGCATCCGCGCCGCATCGTCGCTTAGGCCGAGGGTGCTTCCCACTGCCCGAAGGTCCCGTCGCTCAAAGTAACGCAGCAAGACCGCGAGCCGATCCTTCTCGCTCAGCTCGTGCATAACCTCGTCCAGCACAGGACCGATGCGATTCCAGTCGGGTTGAGGTGTTGAGTCGTTGAGAAGTTCCTGCATTGCCTGTGCCTCCTGTTCGCGGCGCAGACGGCGCTGGTCGTTACGCACCGAATGGCTGGCCATCCGACGCGTCGTCGTATAGAGCCAGCCTGTGAGGGCAGGATGTCGGGTGAGTTTACCCGCGTGCTTTGATAATTCGGTGAACACGGCTTGCGTCACGTCCTCGGCTGCGTGTGAGTCCCCACCGACCTGCCTAACCGCCGCCGAATAGACCAAGTCGGCGTGCCGCCGGACCAGCTCCGCAAAAGCCTCTTCGGATCGTTCCTGCGCGTAACGGCGTAGTAGGACGGCGTCATTCATTCGAGTTCCAAACAATAATGCCCGTCAAAGTATAAACCGAACAGGAAATCGATCGGCTAGCATGGCGAGGGCGAGATCCCGTGAACGAACTGAAAAGAAAGAACTTGTTGAATCGAGGCAAAAGGACTACATAAGCGCTAACAACCCTTCAAGTCGCTTGCATATGAAAACCAGGAACTCATCCGGCAGCCGAACCGAATTTCAGGGCGGATTCACTCTGATCGAATTGTTGGTCGTGATTGCGATTATCGCGATCCTTGCCGCGTTGTTGTTGCCGGCCTTGGGCCGGGCCAAATTGAAGGCCACAAACATTGCCTGCCTCAATAACCAGAGACAAATTCTCCTTGGTTCTATCATGTATGCCGAAGACAACGCCGATAAAATGATCTACAGCAGTGGCAAGCCGCCCGTACAGCCCGACAATATCGGCGGCGGCTTCTGGCCCGGTCCCTACAACGACAGCGGCAAGCAACAGGATTTCACCGGTAAAATGACCGCCGCCGACGCGCAGCGCTGGGTGGAAAACGGGCTGCGCAAAGGCGCATTGTTCCCTTTCGTCAGCGTTCCCGCTTCCTATCATTGCCCTGGGGACTTGCGAACCAAACGGCTCTTGCCGGGAAAAGGCTATGCTTACGACAGTTATTCCAAGATCGAGGGCATGAACGGGGGCGGCTGGGACATGAGCACGCAACCGCCCTACGAAAAGTTGAGCGCCGTAGAAAGCCCTTCTGAAGCGATGGCTTTTATCGAAGAGTCTGACCCGCGGGATTTCAATTTGGGCACGTGGGTGATGAACGTGAAACCTCCCGGCTGGGTGGACGGGTTTGCTATCTTCCACGGTAAGGTCACGACCGTTTCGTTTGCCGATGGACATGGGGAGATCCACAAATGGACCGAGCCCACGGTGATCAATGCCGCGATCGACTTCGCCAACGGGAAGCCGGATTTTTACTGGAGCGGGGGCAACGCCAAGAACAAAGATTTTCAGTGGGTTTACCAGCGGTACAAACACAAGAAATGGGCGCCGCTTTGAGAGCGTGAGCTGCGATCTTGCACGCTGAGTTTCCTTTCGCTTCGCGGCTCCGATTGCTCATACCGCAACCCACGGCTGCCGCCGTGGGCTTCTGCCGCTTTGCTCCGCAGCTATTTGCCGCCGTTCTCAAAAACTGACCTGCGCCCCCCCGGGTTAAACCTGGTCAGAAATCAGCTTGTCGAGGCGAGTGACGACGCTAACATCGTGCAATCGCTGGAAAGGATGTCGGGTTGCAACGTCGCCATGAATCCGTTCTGCGCGAATAGAAATCATGATCACCAATCCGATGAGACATGCCGAGGGTTCAGGCGGACTCCGGTTGATCCGGCTGGGTTTTACGCTGATTGAACTGCTGGTGGTGATTGCCATCATCGCCATTCTGGCCGGGCTTCTGTTGCCAGCCCTCGCGCGGGCCAAGGCGAAAGGGGAACGCATTGCATGTTTGAACAACCTGCGGCAGATCAGTCTGTTCATGCAGTTTTACACCGAAGAGAACCGCGATACGTTCCCGGGTCATCGTAATAATAACCTCGGTGTTAACAATGCCGATGAAACAGCTTCACTGACAAACTGGTGGGGCACGACAATCATCGGATACTCGACCAATGGACTCACGAATCTCTTTCATTGCGCGAGCTTCAAAGGAAAACGCGCCGACAACGGCATCAAGTGGCAATGGAAGTTCGACTGTCATCTGGTCGGCTATGGATACAACGGCTACTTCCTCGGCATCCATCCCTATGACGGAGGCGAGGATTTGATGATCAGCGGGATCAAATTCACCACTCGACCGTGGTTCAAAAGGTCCGCCATTGTCAGTCCGGCGGAGAATCTGTTGATTGGCGATGCCATGCCGAAATCCGACCTTAAATGGAGCAGCAGCCTCTGGTGGCCGTCGTCCTGCATGGACGCGAAGGCCAGCATGACGAAGGGATACGAAGGCATTGACCCGAATCGCCACCTGGGCAGTGGCGTGGCGGTCTTCAACGACGGCCACTCCGAAGCGCGGAAAGACAGTCAGATCAATCCGCCGATGGATCCTTATGGCCTGAACCCGAAATCGCTGATCAACTCCCGGTATTGGGACCCGCTCCAGCGCGCTGGAAGCCGCTAGAACCGCTTTCATACGGTGGCGCGTGCGTGCACCTCCGCAGTTCTGTCGGAGAGGGAAGAGTTGCCAACGCTTTCTACACTTCCGAGCTTCCGATGGCCATCGCCGCACTGCGACCGTTCAAAGCGATCCGATCTGAGACCAAAGCAGTGAACGATTCTCCCGAGGAACGGCTTTCCTGAGGTGCGCTCGTCCGTCGGGGGCGATTGTGTGAGGTTCGCGAGCGCGCCATCGCTCCTGCGCGATTGGCTTCAATCACAGACGCCTGGAACTGAGCCGGACCGTGTTTCGACAGCGTTTCGCGCCGCTTTTCCTGGCTTACAGTATGGGAAGTGTTGAACTCAATGGCGCTGAGCGATATCCAAACTTGTGATAGGAACGTTAAATGCTAGAGTTAAACTGTGACGCCAGCAATGAATGAAGTCCGCAAACCCCTGCGCATGGTGACTTGTGGTGGCTGTGGCGCCAAGGTTTTCATTTCCGGCGACCTGCCGCCCCTCTCCACCACGCCCTGCACCAAGTGCGGCCATCCGGTGATGATGCCGATGCGACTTCGGCAATTCGAGCTGCGGGACGCGATCGCCTCGGGCGGCATGGGCACGGTGTATCGCGCGCTTGACCTGATGCTCGAACGCGAGGTGGCGGTGAAACTCATGCGGAAGGAGTTGA
>QHOP01000532.1 GCA_003219345.1 Verrucomicrobiota bacterium | reverse complement strand
ACCCTCGAAAAAGTCTGCCAGGACATCTCGCCCGACCTGTCACCCATTGCCGACTTCAAGCCATATGATCTCTCCGCATCGGACGGACTGACGCACCACGCGCCACCGGGCAAACGAATTGCCAGCGGCAAGTATCCCGTCGTCACCGGCCTCGAACACGACGAAATGGGACATCCGACCGGATCGCCGAAGTTGCACATGGCGATGAACGCAAAACGCCGGAACAAACTTCGCAAGCTCGCCTCCGAATTGCCCGTGCCGCAGGTTTACGGCCCGCCCGAAGGCAATGTGCTGCTCGTCGGCTGGGGCTCCAATCAGGGCCCGATTCGCGAAGCCGTGGACCGCGCCCGCGCCTCCGGCGACAGTGTTTCGTCGCTGCACATTCGTTACATCAACCCGCTGCCACCGGGATTGGAAAATATTTTCTCCGGCTTCAACCGCGTTTTCGTTGTCGAGCTGAACGACGAGGGCATTTACGGCTACGGCCAGCTCGCCGGTCTGCTGCGCGCGCGCTACTGCGATGCGAAGATTCAGGGTATCAACAAGACCGACGGCCTGACTTTCAAAGTGAAGGAAATTCTCGGACAACTAAAGACGAAGCTTGAGGAGTTGAAACTAGAGATCGCAAAAAGTTGATCCCCATGCCACAGCCAGTGCCAGGAAATGGATATACAGGAACGGCTAGCCCTCTTTTACCGCCGGTTGGAGGCCGAGCCACCAGCCGTTGCGGCGGACGAGGCCTTGGCAATCATCTGTCGCGTGTTGGAGGAAGTGGAGGCGCAATACTGCCCTGTGCCGAGAAAAGAGCCGCCACCGCTTGCATTTGACGGTCGAATGTATCCGCCGCAACCAGACAATGTCCGCCTCCGGTCCGACGGCTCGCTCTGGGTTAAAACACGCCGACATCGTATCGTGATCCGGCCGGATGGCGGTTTTGTCATCTATCACACAAGGACACGCGCCGTGGAATTTCGCAAACGTGGCAGATTCGAGTAGCATGACAAACGCACTGCAAAGACTTATTGCAGAAATCGCGGAGCAGCATCCGGCTGCTCGGATCGAGTTCGATCCATTGCCTTCCGGGGTTTGCTTTCTTGACGTATGGATCGGCGAACGCATGTTCGATTTGGAATATAATCCGAAGCGAGGGGTTGGAGTTTCTGAAATCAAAAATGACACGCCGCCCTTTACCGGCCACGACCATGTTTTCACTTCATTGGACGAAGCAGTTGCGTTCTACAAGCGTCTTCTGGCCGAAGCCAAAACCCAAACCGCAACGGCATGACGATCCACGATTTTTAACCACTAAACGCTTCATCGAAATTATGAGTTTACCTGTGACCGACATTCCCGTTCGCGGCGGCAACATCACCGCGGTCCCGCCGCTGCCCGATTCCGAGCGCAAGCCGCTCACAAAAAAAGAAATCTCCGCTGACCATCCGACGTGGTGTCCCGGTTGCGGCGATTTCTCCGTGCTCGCCCTTTACTTCAAATTGATCGAGAAGCGCAAACTCTGGCACGAGAAAATCACCACCATCGCCGGCATCGGTTGTTCGAGCCGCTTCCCGTATTTCGTGCAGGCGCACGGCGTGCATTACATTCACGGCCGCGCGCTGCCGTTCGCCAGCGGCGTTTCGCTGAGCCGGCCTGATTTGCACGTGTTTGTTTTCGGCGGCGACGGCGACGCATTTTCCATCGGCGGCAATCATTTCAATCATACGGCGCGCAAGAACATCAAAATGACCTACGTGGTCATGGACAACTGGGTGTACGGCCTGACGAAGAAACAGACTTCGCCCACGTCGCCGCCCGGCTTCAAGAGCAAGACCGACACCTGGGGCGCGGTGGACCAGCCGATCAACCCGATGAAACAGGCGATCGCCGCCGGCGCCACGTTTGTTGCCCGCACCACGCACACCAATCCGAACCACGTTCTGCAAATGATGGAAGCGGCGATGGACCACGACGGCTTCGGTTTCATTGAATGCCTCAGCGAATGCGTGGAATTTTATCCCGGGGCATTCGATTCCTCGAACCCGCGCAAAGGCGGCGCGTTCAATCTGGTGCCCGAAACCCACGACGTGACCGACGAAATTGCGGCGTACAAGCTCGCCGATGAGCCGTTCCCCGGCAGGTTCGGCATCTTTTACAAAGTCGATCGTCCGACAAAAAACAAGCTCGAAGCAGGCATCGACGCGAAGGCGCAGGAAAAAGTCAAAGGACTGAAGCACTGGCAAATCCTGCAACAGAACTTCGACCGGATGAAGTAATTCACGATTTGCGATATAGGAGTCCTGCGGAGTTGGCGCACCGCATCTCGGCACTACCACCCTGTCGAGTCCGATCCGCAAGATTTCCGAAGACCCCTCACCCTGTCCCTCTCCCCATCGGATGGGGAGAGGGTGGCCTTCAGGCCGGGTGAGGGCACTACGTGCGTCATATCAGCTTGATGGTGGCGCCGAGTTGCGCTCGTTGGCGCCGAGGCCCGCAATTTTTTTACTGGCGCGTAAATCGTAAATCGAAAATCGTAAATCCCGGTATGCCAATCTACGAATTTGCCTGTCCGAAGTGCCGGAGGATTTTCAACTTCCTGTCCAAAAGGCTGAACCCCGACCGGCTGCCGACCTGCCCCAGGTGCGGCAACAAGAAAATGCTCAAACAGATGAGCCGCTTCGCCATGACAAAGGGTTTGAAAGAACCCACCGCAAAAGGCGACGACGCGGGCGAAGAACCGATGCCGGACATGGACGATCCGCGCGTGATGCGCGCCATGAGCGAGCTGGAACGGGACATGGAACATCTGGACGAGAACAACCCGAAGCACATTGCCCACATGATGCGAAAGATGAAGGACCTGATGCCGCCCGGAATGGTGCCGAAGGAACTCGACGTGGCCATCAAACGCCTCGAAGCCGGCGAAGACCCGGAGAAGATCGAGGAAGATATGGGCGACCTGCTCGGCGATTTCATGGGCGGCGAGGAGGGGGGGGCCGGCGGAGGCGGCTACACGCACGACAGCGGGCTGTACGACTATTAAACTCCAATTTCCAAGTTCCAAAATCCAAAGAAAT
>QHOP01000531.1 GCA_003219345.1 Verrucomicrobiota bacterium | reverse complement strand
CGTTTCGACCCAGTGGCATGCTCGGGTCTTTGAGTTGGCGGACGCCCTGTTTCGCAGCATTGGCATGCAGTTGAGTGTGCCGCTTTACAAGGCGGAGGCGGTGGACCGTGGTGCAAACCTGGACAACATCGACGTGCCGTTGAACGATCGGGCTTGGTTGAAAGAACAGTTTGCCGAGATTCGCAAGCTGCCCGAGGAAGAGGAACGACTGAAACGCATCGAGGAAATCGTGCACTGGACTGATCCCGGCCCCGGAGGTTTCTACGATGACCTGGGCAATCTGCTCCTTCAGCCGCATTTGGTTCGAGGTCCCGGCTTTGAGAAAGACCCGGCGTTTCTGCGCTCGACGCTGGTTGATTTTGGATACAAAGGCGGGCGCATCTCCTGGTGGAACAGCGCCACATCGCTTTACGACGAGCCACTGGAGCTGCATTACACTGGTCTCGATTCCTCGGCGCGTTACAAACTTCGCGTCCTTTACGCGAGCGATGTTCCCAGTCGCAAGATTCGTCTTGTTGCGGATGACTCCACCGAGATTCACCCACTTATGCCGAAGACAATTCCGCCGAAGCCGCTGGAATTCGAGCTCCCGCCCGAAACGACGAAAAGTGGTGAACTGAAGTTGAATTGGTTCCGCGAACCGGGCTTGGGTGACAACGGACGCGGCTGTCACGTGACGGAAGTGTGGCTGATGAAAGTCCTGGCGCCTGTCAGAAAGTGATTTGTTTGGGGAGCACACGCCGCCGGCGTGTCCTTCGCGGCGGCCCGCCGCGAAGTGGAACGTCGGTGGCTGCGGCAGCCGGTTAATTGCAATCCGCGAATCGCGCGAATGAACGCGAATTGTTTTCCCGACGCACTCGGAGCGCGACCGGACGTCGCGCGTTCCCTTGATTTGTGGCAGCGCAATGAGTGAAAGGTCCGACAAGATAGAGTGAGACCTTGCAACCACATCGGTAGTGACTCAGTCACTACCACCACATCGCATAACTTGTAGTTTGTGGCCGTGACAACCAAGATCGAGGCCATTTACGAGAACGGCAAACTCGTCCTGCCGCAGCCTTTGCCGCTGCCTGAAAATTCTCATGTCCTCGTTACCATCGAGTCAAAGGACGCGGAGCGCGAGGCGTGGCTGAAACTTTCCGAGCAATCGCTGATGAAGGTCTGGGACAACGCGGACGACGACGTCTTCAATGAGCTGCTCTCGAAATGAGGTTGTTCTCCTGCCGATCCCATTCACGGACCTGACCGGTCGCAAGCTCGGCCTGCCATCGTCATTGGCCGTAATGGCGCGGACCTGTTCCTCGCTCCGATTTCCTCACGGCTTTCCAATACCGACTTCGCGTTGAAAGAATGGCGGGCAGCCGGGTTAAACGTGCCCTGCGGCGTCAAAGCGCAGTTGGCCACTGTGGAAGAAAGGCTGGTCGTGAAAACCGTCGGTGTTTTGGCGGCGGCTGATCGACAGTTGTTGGATGATCGGTTGCGAACCTGGCTGCAACTCTGATTTTCAATCCGCGAATTACGCAAATGAACGCGAATCAGGAGGCCGAACAAAAATTCAGGGAACCGACACGCGGTAAAAGCGCTGCGGAAAATGCGTAGCTGCAGTATCGCTGAGTTGGACGCTGCCAGTAAGATTGGTGCGGACGCCAAGCCAGGACCAATTCATGAGATTGGTCGAAGCTTCAAACAGGTATCGCAGTCCAGCGTCTCCAATGACGGACAAATCCGCCGCGCCGTTTGTTGAACGCGAGACGCTGGTGAAATTAAGCGAGGCAGCGCCTGCCTCCTGATGTTCCACCACAGTGAGGAACTGTTTCGGGGCTGCGTTTGTCATCGTTTGCACAATTCCCGACGGCCATTCGATATGAACTAGATCGACGTTCGTGGCGTCACTCAGACCGAAATGTGCGTCGAGCGGTTGTTCGTTGGCTTGGCTGTCGCCGCCAAATATCTGTCGCACCTGCCACATCGTCTTGCCGCGGATCGTCGCCTGCACGCGTACCTTGGCACCGATGGCCGAACGGTTCGAAACCGTGCCGACCAGTCTGATCGTAATCCAGTTATTGCTGTTGCCGTTGTTGCGATAGAGAAAGTTCGTGAGCAACGCTCCCCCATTGTTCTGAGCCCAAAAGCCGCCGTTGGCGATGAACAAATCGAGAAATCCATCGTTATCGTAGTCCACCCAAACTGGCCCATGGCTCCTTCCAGGATCATTCACGAGGCTGCCTTCCATGATCCGGGTGAAGGTGCCATTGCCGTTGTTATGGTAGAGCTGGTTCTTTACGAGTCGTGTGACGTCCGCGGCGCCAGTGCCTTGAGCGACGAAGAGATCGATATATCCGTCGTTATCATAGTCTCCCCAGGCACAACTCAAGGAGTCTCCATTGACGTTGACTAAACCACTGACAATGTCGCCCTCGATAATTTTGGTAAACGTGCCGTCCCCATTATTCTTGTAGAGGGAGTTTGCGCGGTGTGTAACTAATCCATTCGCCAGGAACACGTCGAGATAGCCATCATTGTCGTAATCACCCCACGCGCAGGCGGTTGAGTCATCGACCATGCTGGTCAGAACACTATTAGTGATCTTTGTGAAACCGTCGTTGTCGTAGTCCACCCATGCGCGCCCTTCCGAATCGCCGCTATCTCTCACGACGGCGCTATCGATGATTTTGGTGAAGGAGCCGTCACCGTTATTGCGCCAAAGGTGGTTTTGTGGCGTGTGTCCCGCGACAAACAGGTCGAGGAACCCGTCGTTGTTGTAATCCACCCAACTCGGGCCGTGGAAGCCAACGTCAAACGCAGTCGTTTCGTTGTAGATGCGACCGTTCTTGATTGGCGTGAAGGTGCCGTCTCCG
Source organism: Verrucomicrobiota bacterium (assembly GCA_003219345.1). Lineage (GTDB taxonomy): Bacteria > Verrucomicrobiota > Verrucomicrobiia > Limisphaerales > AV2 > AV2. The sequence goes on along the minus strand of QHOP01000531.1, from coordinate 3,656 downwards.
TTGTTTCGGTAGATCACGTTATGAGTGATTTCGGGATTCCCTGCTGTCACGATCAGGTCGAGGTAACCATCGTTGTCGAAATCGCCCCACGACGCACCGTGCTGATTGCTGGGGATTTTCGGGATGTTGGCAGGAGGGACGCGCGTGAAGGTGCGGTCGCCGTTGTTGTGATAGAGATAGTTAGTTTTGGAATTGAACCAGGTGCCGACAAAGAGATCCAAGTAGCCATCGTTGTCATAATCAGCCCAAGAACCGTTCCAGTAATCATTTTTGTCTGTGACGATGCTGCCGGTTGTGATCTTGGTGAAAGTAGTGTCAACGGTCAGAGTCGCGACCTGGCTGGTGATGGAGCCTGACACATCCGCGACCACCACATCATAGCCGCCGGCGTTGTTCGTTTGGATGTTCGTTAAAGTGACCGCATTGGTCGTCTGTCCTCCAAGTTCCATTGCGTTGAATCGCCACTGGAAATTGAGAGGCGGATTGGTGGTGGTCGCCGTGACGCGGAAACCTGTAGTGGCACCCAAGCTGACCGATTGGTTCAAAAGCTTATTGGTTTTCATAATGGTGAACGGTCTTAAGCCTGAGTGCTGGCATGAACCTCTTCATGGCTTCTCGATATATGCGCGTTCGAGCGTTTGCTGCAGCCGCCACAGATCGGCTTTGTCGAGGTCGTTGAGCGGAGGAGCATCCCAGCCGCGATAGACCTTCGGCGATTTCCAGCGCCAATGTTCGACATGTCCGTCGGCAAACGCCAGGTTAGCGCCGCGTTCGTGGCGGTCCGCCGGGAGGTCCATCCAGAGTTGCCATTGCGGTCGGTCCCAATCGATCGGATGGTGAATAGAGAACATGCCGTCATCGATGCTGGTCTCGTGGTCGTCCAAAAATGTCAAGGCCCGGGCGGGAGAAGGGTCACTTGCCAGTTGAGTCCAGCGCGTGGGCTTCGAAAGCACGGTCTCCGGGCTGGACTGATACCCTTGGCCTTCAAAGTCGCCGCCCATGTGCCCGTTCAAGCTGTAGCTGCGGAGCCGTGGCACGGGGGGTTTCGATCCCTTCACAGACGATTTGTCCATGGGACAGCGGTAAACGCCGACGGACCCGACGTCAGGGAAAAGCACCCCGGCCGTGAGATTGGACGGGTTGGCGTGGCGCTGTGCGTTTCCCAACACCCAAGACGGCGCGACATTCTGCTGCACGAACTGAATTTGGCGTGATTTGTTCGGTGGCATGTAATCGTTGTGGTCGGTGACGTAAAGCAGCCAGGCCGCTTGCAACTGCTTGAGGTTATTGAGGCAGACGGTGGATTGCGCTTTAGCCTTCGCTTTGGCGAGCGCCGGGAGGAACAAAGCGGCGAGGATCGCGATGATGGCAATCACAACCAATAATTCAACGAGGGTGAAGGCCCCGCGTGAGTGTCGGGAATCGTTCCGTGTTCTCATCGTTTCGCTCCTCTTTCAGTGATGAACGGCGCGAGGCATTCCGAAGGGATTTCCTCCGCCTCGTGTCCGGGCCTCGTCCAGGCGACTTTCAAAGCGGGGTCGCCTTGCCCCGCGCCGTGCACATATAAGACCTCGAAGTAATAGCGACGACCCCGCTCCAACCGCACCGGTGCAGACTGGCGCTGTGTCGCGTTGAAACTGGCACGCACGGTTGCCTCGGACGACTGCGCGCCAGCCGAGGCTTGGGCAATCCTGACCCGATTTTCGGGCGACTCGTCCTCGCTCAACCACAACGCGACGGCGCCGTTGGCGGAAACAATGAACGTGTAGTCGTCCGTCTCGTCGGGGATCAAATAGCCACGCAGACGCACGCCGAAGGTGTCGTTGGTCTCCTTCAAGGTCTCAAGCGCGGCAAGGAAGCCGCGCTCGTCAGGGCGATCCGGAAATCCCGGTTGAAGCCTCAAATCGTGGACTTCGCTTCCTTGCACGTGGCGCCATACTTCGCGTAAGACTTTGCCAGTAATCGGAAGTGCGGCCAGTTCGGAGCCTGCCGCCGCGATAGCGTAGCTGCCTGCAGCCACTTGGACCGCTTTGCCGTCGCTCTGGCGCATGAGCCGCACTTGGCCTTTGCGGACTTCCAAGCGTGTCAAATTCGTCGTGGCCGAAAGAACAAACTCTGTCCCCAGCACGGTCACTTTCGCCTGCGGCGTTATGACGACCATCGCGCGAAACCAGCGTTGCCGTGCGACCGTGGCTTTAATTTCACCTGCCTGAAGCTCGAATCGTTTGCTTTTCTTCCAATCCAGGATTTTCAACTCCGTATTAGCGGCGAGTTCGATCTGTGTCTGCTCACGTCCAAAGTTGATCGCGGCTGTGCCATTAGTGTCGGTCTTGAGGACGTCGCCTGACGCGAAACGCATTCCCTTGCTGGCGGCCAGGGTCTGTCCAGCGCGTTCGACAGTCGTCTGCGCGTCGGCGACACTGGCCACCCTGGGTGTGCTCTCTAACGGACTTAGTAGCAGGAAAGCGATACTCAACAGGATTGCAATGCACGCGGCCATCAGGAGCCAAGTGCGCCGGCTCGGAACACGCCAGCGTTGTGGAGCCGGGAGATTAGGTTGAGCGAGCGTTTCCACGGAGGCCGACAGAGCCGAGAAGTCGATCTCTTCAATTAAAATGGCGGGCAGTATTTCATCGGCGGACAGAGCCGCAGCCGTGGATGTCCTGACGACCCAGTCGCTTTGGTCAACGACCTCTTTGATCAGCGCGTCGGTTTGCAGGTTCGCCAGAATCAGTTTCACTCGAGCAGGGTCTTCTTTGAGCAAAGCCAACAGCCGGGGGCTTTCTGAGGGTGTCAGCGAGCCTTCCAGATAACCTTGAGTCAGGGTTTCGACCTCGTTCTGGTTGGCCGACTGGTTCATGTCATGAACGGGCAAGCATCACTCGGATGCACTTGCGAAGGTGTTCCCGCAACCGAAAGAGCGCGCGCCGGACGGCGTCGGCGTTCACCTCCATCTGCCGGGCGATGGCGACGGAGGTGAGGTCCAAATAATAATGTAGCTCGACGAGCTTTTTGCTTTTTTCCGGAAGTTTTTCCAGACACTGGTGCAATGCCTTCTTTTCCTCCTGGCCGTGCCAGTTTGAGTCCTCGGTGGCGGCGGCGGCAAGCTCTCGAATGTGCTCGGCGAGTTGACGCATTTGCTCTGGCATCTCCCGGGTTTTGTCGCGCCAGCAACGACGGGCCACGTTTCGGGTCATGCCCGCCAACAGGGGTTTGATGTCCTGCGTGAGGTCCCATTGCGCAGCTTTGGCAATGAATTCGAGAAAAACCTGTTGCGCGATGTCTTCAGCCAGGCCCGGCGCGGGAGCAAGCCGCAACGCGAGGGCGTGAACAAAGCCGGTGTTGGCTTCGATGAGTTGGTCCAGGATTGGGTTCGTCTCCGGCATATCGGGTCTCTTCCTTTATCCCACACAAGGGCCTAAAACGTGACGAAAATATTTCGCCGAGACGAACCCGAACGTTTCACAAACGCTAGGCGTTGTAGCCGCAACCTTCAGGTTGCGAACTCGTGATTACCCGGTGGCTGGAGTGGATGTCCCAAGGATTTTCCAATCAATAAGGGAACTCGAACCGACCCACCCTGGCCCCTCCCAGGAGGGGAACTCAGCAAGCGAGCCGCGACATTGACTCCTCCTCCTCCCGAAGGGCAGGTGAGG
>QHOP01000437.1 GCA_003219345.1 Verrucomicrobiota bacterium | reverse complement strand
ATTTATCATAATCGGCTTCTGGAAAGCCGGCTTTCCGCCTACCCGGCGTTTCTCTCGCTGGCCGAGCGCCAGGAATTCCAGGACATCGCCAACGATACCGAATACCAAAACATGCTGGCGACGCAGGCCCCGGTCAGCCAGGTCATCAACCATCCCAAGACGCAGGCCATCCTTAGCAACCAGGAAATCATCCAGCAACTCCAACAGACCGACCTCAAGGATTTGTTTGAGTATTTGAAGACGGGCGAGTCGCCCAAATTCGCGGACATGAAAATACTGGGCCGCTGGCAACTGGATCCCTACGCGACTTTGCTCCAGGAGAAGAAGAAGCGTTCCCGGTTGACGACCGTTGAGATGAAGCTGTTGAAGCAGCAGTTGGAGTTCGTGAAAGGCTACACTCTGGTCGTTACGCCGGACAACAACGTGAAACTGAAAGGGCCGGACGTGGTGGCGCTCATGCAGAAATATATCGGCGACTTGAAAGCGTTCGCGGAAGGCACGGCAAGGAAGCCGGTGCCGACGGTGCGCGCAACTGCTCCCGCTCCGGCGCAGCCGATCACGCCGAACGTTTCGCCCCAAATGGCGCAACGCTATGGTTTGAATCGCGCGGCGCCCGCGCCCGCCCGAGCCCCGGCGCCTCCACCCGTGGCCGTGAGCCCCGCTGCTCCGGCGGCGGCCCCGCCTTCGCCCGTGGCGATTGCAGCAGAAATTGCGAAATTGCCGATCGTCGTTCTGGCGCAAGGAAACTGGAAAGGCGAGGGGGACAGCTACGAGTTGACGATGCAGTCGCAGGCCGGCGGCTTCCAATTCGGCAACGGGAAGAAATCGGCCACGGTTGAAGCGACCATCAGAGACGGGAGGCTCTATCTGACCGAAGAGAATGAAACGATGGTCATGGAAAAGTTCTGAAGGCGCATCGTTCAGCAACACTCTTCACCCGGATCTGAAAGCGGCGCGATCGAGCAAGCGTCACCGAGCAGAGTCAGTGGAGATCGTAACTCGCCCGCTCAAATCGCAACTGATTCACGTCAAACAAAAATCGTGGAGGGCTGCTGGTGAAGACCGGGTTTACGCTGGAAGTCGGGTCGGTTTGTTCGGTCAGCGGGCGGGCAACCGCAGCGCCAGACGGCAGCGCGGAGGCGGGCGCGGGCGTCTGCGCAAACCACGGACTGCCCAATGTGGGGGCGGGACTTTCCTCGGAATCGAGTGATTGCGAGACTCCCAGCCCGACCACGAGCAAACCGGTGATGATCAAACCGTAGGCGCACGCCAGAACGGGCCTGGCGTTGAGTTCTGGAAACAGTCGTTGCCGCCATGAGGCCCGCATCACCAGCCCCTGAGCCTCGATGCGGGCAATGACTTTGTCTGAAAAGTGATTGAAGTAACCAGGCGGCGGCGGCTCGTGGCGTTTGAGCGCGAGCAACTTTCTTAACTGATCGAAATCCTGCGGGGAGGGTTTCATGGTCACTTCAAATAATCGGACAAATATGCCTGTAACTGTTGTCGAGCGTAAAAGAGGCGCGAACGAACGGTCCCTGCATTGCAGTCCATAATCCTGCTAATCTCTTCGTGCGACAGACCTTGCACATCATGCAACGTCACGACCAATCTATGGACTTGAGACAGTTTTTGCATGGCGATGTTCAATTTCTCCTGCAACTCGATCAGGTTGACCTCTCGCCGCGGCGTCTTCTCGGAGATCAACGCGAGCAGGTCGGCGTCATGTTCGGTATTGAAGTCCAGATCGTTCAGGCTCATGTGCGTCTTGTTCTTCCGCTGTTTAAGGAAGTTAATGGTCTTGTTGACGGCGATCCGGTAAACCCAGGTGAAAAAGCTGGAGTCACCCTTGAACGATTTGAGCGCCTGATAAGCCTTGATGAATGTCTCCTGCGCGAGGTCGTTGGCGTCTTCGTGATTGGAGGTCATATGGTAAATGGTGGCGTAGATGCGCTCCTGATAACGGCGCACCAGCCCGTCATATGCCTCCAAGTCCCCGCATTTGGCGCGCTTGACCAGCCGCTGCTCCACCTGCGGATCACTGTCCGGCGCCGGGGCGACCGGAGCGAGGGGAGCTTTCTCGAGCACGTTGGCGTTCATGGCACAGTCATTAAACCCCCAGCGCGTTCGTTTGTTGCTCCAAAAATCCCGTCAGCGCAATCAATGCCAGCCGACTTTCCGTTTCAGGCAGGGACGCCAGACATAGCCGCGCCCTTTCGAGAAACTGATGAATCACGCCGCACGAGCCGTCGAGAGCCTCGTACTTGTCCAGCAAGCCGACCACGGGCGCCAAATTTCCGCCTTCCCACTGCTCGATCAGCTTTTGCAACTCCGCCCGGTCCACGCCGACCGATCGCTCCAGCGCCAGGAGCACCGGCAACGTCAACTTTCCGTTGGCCAGGTCCGTGCCCAGTGACTTGCCGACCAAGGTCTCCGCCCCGAACAGGTCAAGGCAATCGTCATAAATCTGGTAAGCCGTCCCCAGCGCCAGACCGAAACGGCGTAACGCCGCACGCTCCGTCGGAGCGGCGCCGCACAGCCAGGCCCCCAAGTCGCACGACAGCGCGAACAGTTCAGCGGTCTTCATCTCAAGGACCTTGAAATACTCCTCGCGAGACAACTGGAGCCGCCGCTGACGGTGAGTCTGCAGAATTTCGCCGGAACAAACCGTTTTGGTCGCAGCGGAGACAGCCCGGCATATTTCAGTCGTGGGAAAACTGGCAGCCAGCTTCAGCGCATGTGCGAACAGACAGTCGCCCAGCAGCACGGAAATCTGATTGCCCCAGTTCGCTGCCAGCGTCGGTTGCTGCCGGCGCAACACCGCTTCATCCATCACGTCGTCGTGCGCGAGCGTGGCCAGATGAACCATCTCGATGATGACCGCCACGGTGACGAGGCTGTCGTTCGGCTCGCCGATGGCCCCGGCGCTCAAGGCCACGAGCGCCGGGCGCAACTGCTTGCCTTGATTCGTCAATGCGTATTGGGCGTACGAGGCGATTTCCGGGTCGAAAGTACGAACCTGTTCGGCCAGCCGTTCGGCCACCGCTTTCAAAAACGGCTCGACCGGCTCCACAATCTGTTTCCAGGAATGCGGTGCTTCGGTGGCGGGCGCGGCGACTGCAACCGCTTTGGTTTCGACGGCCAACATCGGGGCCAATCTAAGGTTGGCCAAAAACCAAGTCAAACTAACTCATCGACGGATTGCGCCAGGGGTCTGTGATGAACGAACCCTTCCTGACTTCGGCCACCTGCAATTCGAGCCACGATACACCACCTGGGTGGGGCTGCGGAAGTTATCAAGCCGGAGGCGCTCATCCGCTTGGCGTGCTGCGGGGGGCGATGGCTTCCGAGAGCACGCCGAGCGCCTCGGCGCGGGCGACGGCGCCTACCAGCTTGCGTTCTTTCCGCGAGTTGATCACGGGCACGTTGCGCTGCTCGCTCGTGAGCAGGACCGGCAGCGCATCGAGCAGCTTTTGGTTTGGCGTCAGGCACGATGGCGGCGGCCGCATCACGTCGAACGCAATCACGCCGTTCAGTTCCTGGCCGGCATTGAGATATTCTTTTAAATCCTGCAACGCGACGAGTCCCACGAGCGAGTGTTTGTCGTCCACTACCGGCAGAAAATTGTTCGGGCTGGTCAGGAACCGATCCGCGATTTCGTGGAAGGTCGCAGTCTGTTTCAACGGCGGAACCGGATCGCGCATGAGGTCGCCGACCGTCTGCTGCGTGGCCGCGCCCGGTAGCGCGCTCTCCCGTTCGGTCTCCAATCCCTTTTGCCGGAGCGGTTCCGTGTAGATGGTTTCCGGATCCAGCCGCCGGGCCACCAGCGTGGACACGGCGCAGGCGACCATCAGCGGCGGCATGAGCGTATAATCCCGCGAGATTTCAAACACCATGATCATCGCCAGCAGCGGCGAATGCGTCGTGGCCGCCAGCACGCTGCCCATGCCCACCAGCGCAAAGGCGGCGGTGGGTAAGGTTTCGGCGACGTGGCCCGCGTGCAGCGTCATGCCAAACAAGCCGCCCAGCCCGGCGCCCAGAAACAGCGTGGGCGTGAACACGCCGCCGACCGCGCCCGAACCGACCGTCATCAACGTGGCGAGCAATTTGGCCACGAACAACCCGAACAGGAAGCCCAACTCGTATTGATCGTGCAAAATTTGATTCGTCGCGCCGTAACCATTGCCCCAGACCTGCGGGTAGCCGGTGGCAATCGCGCCGACCACCAGGCCGCCGAGCGCCATGCGCACATAAAGCGGCTGCGTAACGCGACTGAACAGGAGTTCGCTGTGGCGAAGCAGTTTCAGGAACGCCGCGCCCAACATGCCGGCGAAAAGTCCCAACAACACGAACCAGGGCAACTGAGTGACGTGCGTGAATTCAACGTCAGACGGCACTTGATATTGCGGCTCGATGCCGAAAAAACTCCGCGAAACCATCGTGGCCACCACCGAGGCCAGGACCAGCGGCGCGAACAGGTTCATGGAAAAGTTGCCGAGGACGATCTGGGCCGCGAATACGGCGCCGGCCACCGGCGCATTGTAAGCGGCGGCGATGCCGGCCGCGGCGCCGCACGCCACCAGCAGGCGCAGGCGATACGGCTGCCAATGGGCCAGTTGTCCACATTTGGAGGCCGCTGTCGCGGTCAAATGCGTGATCAATCCCTCGCGGCCAATGGACCCGCCGGTGCTGATGCTCAGGAGGGACGAGACGGCTTTGATCAACGCGTGCCGGAACGGCAGGCGACCATCGCCGGCCACGACCACTTCCAGCAGGTTGCTCGAACCGCGTTTGCCGACCCAGTGAAGTCCCCAAAACAAAACCAGCCCGGCGCCGAGCCCGCCGACCGTCGGCGCGAGCAGGCGTTGCCACCAATTGAGCGCTTCGGCGATCTCCACGAAATCGCCCTGATGCCGGAGCGCGACCTCCTTGAGCGTGTCGATGCAAAGATGAAAGACGAGGTTGACGAGGCCGCCAATGATGCCGACGCCTGCCGCGAGCAACAAATGGACCGTTTCCTCACTGAGCCGCAACTTTTCCCGGATGCGCAGCAGCTCCTGCCAGTGCCGCCGGAAAAAATCCTGCACCTTCGCCATGACCTGCCACCAACTCTTCGGCCAGGTTCGCACCTCATGATTTTGTGAATTTTACGGCCACCTGACGAGTCTTCTTTCCGGCATCCAGTGCAAGCTTCAAACGCGCCGCAACCGCCGACCAAGCCGGTGGTTTAGTCGTTTTTCCGGTTTGCACGCAAACGTATTATTAAGTAGGCTGCCTTGCTTTCACGTTCTTAACGCATGAAGAAATGGATCATTCTGGTTGTGGTGCTGGCCGGGGGCGCCTGGGGATTCCAAAAATGGCGCAACTCCCTGCCGGGCACGGGCGCCTCGGCGGCCGACTCTCATCCCACTACCGCCGTGGTGGAAACCCGCGACATTCATTTCGCCGTCAGCGCGGCGGGGGAAATCGGCCCGGCCGACCAGGTTTCGGTCCGCCCGGAAATCAACGGCAAAATCCTCACTCTGCCGGTGGACATTGGTGATCGGATCAAAAAAGACAGCGTGTTGTTCACGCTCGACGACCAGGACCTGCAAACGGATCTCTCGTCGAAAAAGATCGAGATCGATGCGGCGAAATTGCAGTTGGAGAAGGCCAAACGGGACTACGAACGGTCCAAACAACTCTTTGCCGACAAACTCATTTCGCTGGAACTCTTCGAGGACACGAAGACGCAGTATGAGCTGGCGAAGAACTCGCTTGAAAAATCGGACAAGGCGCGGCACCTGGTCGAATACCAGTTGACCAAGACGAAAATCCTGGCTCCATTCGATTGCACCGTCCTGACGCGGCCGGTTTCGGTCGGACAAGCCGTCTCCGGCTCCGGCGGATTCAACAGCGGCACCGAAGTGCTGACGATCGCCAACCTGAACGAAATGGTTATTAACGCGCACATCAATCAGGCGGACGTGACCCGGCTCAAGATCGGCCAGCAGGTTGAAGTCGCCGTCGAAGCCGTGGCCGGACTGAAAGTCACGGGCAACGTCGAGCGCATCGCGCCGCAGGCCACCATCAAGAACAATATCAAAGGTTTCGCCGCTCGCATCCTGTTGAAGGACGTTGATCCGCACGTTCGGCCGGGTATGACGGCGAACGTTCAAATTCCAGTCGCCTCGGCGGACAACGTCGTGGCCGTACCGCTGGCCGCCGTGTTCACCGAAACCAGTCCGGAAACGGGGCAAACGGAGCGCTATGTTTACGTGAAAAACGAGGACGGCTTTGAGCGCAGGCCGGTCCAGATCGGCGTCTCGGATTATTTCTATGCCGAAGTCCAGAAAGGCTTGACGCCGGGCGAAGTGGTCGCGCTCGAGCTGCCGGAGACGGAAAAATCGCGGGCGATCAAGAATCCGCTGGTGATGCTGCCGAGCGGCTCTGAAGGCGGCAGCGCGACCGTCCGGCCCGGCGCGAGCAAGGCCAGTGACAGGACTAATGGCGCCGGCGGCGCGCAGCGGCCTGCGGGCGGCAATCGACGGGGTGGTACTTGAGATTACTCATGAAATCGTTGCACCGAATAGGCCTTTTTTCCCCTCGCCCGGGAAAGAAAGCGTTCCACCGCCACTATATGTATCATGGCCCTGGTTGAACTTCGCAACGTCAGCAAAATCTATCATTTGGGTGGCGAGGAGATCCGCGCGCTGGACGACGTGTCGCTCGACATCCAACCAGGCGAATTCATCTCGATCATCGGCCCGTCGGGCAGTGGCAAGTCCACGTTGATGCACATCCTCGGCTGCCTGGACTCGCCGACTCGCGGCACGATCAAGCTCGACGGCACTATGATTCATGACGCCTCGGCGCGCGAGTTGGCCCGCATCCGGAACCAAAAGATCGGATTCGTGTTTCAGTTCTTCAATCTCTTGCCCAAGCTCAATGTCCTGCAAAACGTCGAGCTGCCGATGATTTACAGCGGTCTGGCCGGCCGTGAACGGCGCGAACGCGCCGTGCAGGCGTTGAGGATGGTCGAAATGGATAACCGCGCCAAACACCGTCCGATGCAGCTTTCCGGCGGCCAGCAACAGCGCACCGCCATCGCCCGCGCGTTGGTCAACAATCCGAAAATCGTCTTCGCCGACGAACCCACGGGCAACCTCGATTCGCACACCGGCGAGGTGATTCTTGAGTTGTTCCGCAAACTCAGCCAGGAAGGCCGCACCATCGCGCTCGTGACGCACGATCCGGAAATTGCCGCCGTGACGCCGCGCCGGATCGAAATCCGCGACGGCAAGATTTCCAAACAGGTGGACGCGAAACTGGCCGGCCTGGACCGCGTCAACGCCGAACGCGGAACGCGGAGCGCCGAACATAATACCGGCGCGAAGTTGCCGGCGGCGAATTGAATATTAAGGGCGAAATGGCGTGGCTGCGCAAATTGCCGTGGTCTATCCCTCACCCGGCCTTCGGCCACCCTCTCCCCTCGTCGGACGAGGGGAGAGGGCAGGGTGAGGGGAGCGTCTTCGACTTTCGACACTCTCCATTGGGCATTGTTTGCGGTTTCGCCGCCCGGCATTCGTCGTGAATCTTTGGAACGCCATCCTGATCGGGTTCAAAGAAATCTGGGCGCACAAGTTCCGTTCACTGCTCACAATGCTCGGCATCATTCTGGGGGTTTCAAGTCTGGTGGCGATGTCGGCCCTCGTAAAGGGCATGGAAGTGGGCGCCCAGGAAGCGCTGATCGCCATCGGCGGCCTGCAGAAGGTTCGCATTGAATCGCAGGACGTGCCGATTCAACAGTGGCAATTGAAAGACCAGGCGGTGGGCGTGACCATCAACGACGTTTACGCGCTGGGGGCCAGCGCTCCGCTGGTCACGAAAATTTCTCCCGAAATGCGACTGTTCGGAGCGACGGCCTCAAAGAAAGGAAAATCATTTCGTCCGTGGAATTGCACCGGCGTCTGGCCCGTGGCACTCGAGATGTACGAGCACGTCATCCACTACGGCCGCATGTTCAACGAGATCGACGATGAAATGGCGCGCAACGTTTGTGTGATCGGCACCGGAGTGCGCGATGAACTTTTTGGATCGCCGGAGGACATCGGTGAGGAAATCAATCCGGTGGGCGAGACCATCAGCATCAACGGCCAACCGTTTACCGTTATCGGCATGTTCGAACATTACGAGAGCGAGCAGGAACGCAAGGAGCGCGAGCTGGCGAAACTGCAGCCCAAACAGGCCGCGACGGGTCCCAAACGCAGCCGAGGCTGGAGCGGTCGTGAGGGCAGCGGCGTGTTTCGCATGAAGAACAACACGCTGCTTATGCCGCTCAACACCGTCTGGATGAAATTTCGCGCGGCGGGCGCCGGCGCAAGCAAATCCTCGAGCACGGTTGCCAACACTTTGAACGTGCCCGACCCGCGTCTTTCGGTCCTCGAGGTAAAGATCGCGGATGTGGACCACATCAACATCGCATTGCAACAAATCCGGAATGTGCTGATGGCCACCCACAAGGGGATTGAGGACTTTTCGTTCCGCACGCAGGAGGAACGAGCGGAAAGCATCGGCACCTTCATTCACAACGCCCGCATGAGCGGCGGCATCATCGCCGGCATCAGCCTGCTGGTGGGCGGCATCGGCATCATGAACATCATGCTCGCCAGCATTTCCGAGCGCGTGCGGGAAATCGGCATCCGCAAAGCCGTCGGCGCCGCGACGGAAGATGTATTCGTTCAAATCCTGGTCGAAAGCATCGTGATCGCCGTTCTCGGTGGACTGGTCGGTTTGATCGCGTCGTATGGACTCGTGCGATTGATCGTCAGTTTTTCGCCCACAGACAACGCGCCGATCATCACCATCACCGCGATGGCCATCGCGTTTTTTTTCAGCGCGTGTGTCGGGATCGTGGCCGGTTTATTTCCGGCGTTCAAGGCCGCCCGGCTCGATCCGATTCAGGCGCTGCGTTACGAGTGATGAACCTGCTCAACACCATCGTCGTGGGTCTGAAGGAAATCTGGACGCACAAGTTTCGCTCGCTGCTCACGATGCTGGGCATCATTCTCGGCGTGGCGAGCCTGGTCGGGATGGCGGCCATCGTGAAGGGCATGGAAAACGGGTTGAAGGAAACGATGATCGCGATGGGCGGCGCGGACAAAGTGTTGCTGGAAGACCAGGACGTGCCGGCTTACCAGGAGCATCTGGCGGAAGAAGCGCCGGGACGGACCATGTTGGATGTCATGGCGCTGCGCCAAAGCGCGCCGCTGATCCGGCTGGTCTCGCCCGAGATGGCGTTGAACAACTGCACCGTCACGCGCGGCGACAAGATGGTGAACCCCTCCGAGTGCGTCGGCGTCTGGCCGGCCGTGCTCGACATGAACCTGCACACGCTGCAACACGGACGGTTCTTCACCGACCTCGACGAGGAAAAAGCCAACAGCGTTTGTGTCATCGGCACGGGCATTCGGGACGAATTGTTCGGTTCGCCCGAGAAGACCGGCCAGGACATCGTTCCGATTGGCCAGCAGGTTCTCATCAACGGGCAACCGTTCACCATCGTCGGCATGTTCACTCGTTATGAGGGCGAACAGGAACGCAAAGAACGCGAACTGGCCAAAACGAAACCGAAGGAGAAACAGGCCGGTCCGGTGCGCCGGCGCGGCTGGGGCCGGGGCGGCGGTGGCTGGGCGTTCTGGCGCAAGAACTACACGGTTTACATCCCAATGAACACGATGTGGGTCCGGTTCCGCTCCGCCGCCGGAGCAAATAATATCCCCGATCCACGCCTGACGGACATTGACGTGAAGGTGACGAGTCTGGATCGGCTTGAACCCGCGCTGCAACAAGCGCGCAACGTGCTGCTGATGACCCATCGGGGCATCGAAGACTTCAGCTTCCGCACGCAGGAAAACCAGATTCAAAGCATCAACGCGCAGATTCGCAACGCGCGCCTGAGCGGCGGCATCATCGCCGCGATCAGTCTGATCGTCGGCGGCATCGGCATCATGAACATCATGCTCGCGAGCATCAACGAACGCATCCGCGAAATCGGCATCTGTAAGGCGATCGGCGCGACCGGTCTGGCCATCTTTCTCCAAATTCTGGTGGAAAGCATCGTCGTCGCGCTCGTCGGCGCGCTCGCCGGCCTGGCCGCGTCGTTTGGCCTCGTGCGATTGCTGGCCGTTGTTTCGCCGTCCAAGAATTCACCGGTCATCACGCCGACGGCCATGGTGATCGCCATGATTTTCAGCGCTTGCGTGGGAATCGTCGCCGGCCTGTTTCCCGCCTTCAAAGCCGCGCGGCTCGATCCGATTCAGGCGTTGCGATACGAATAAGCGCCGCGCTCAAGACAGGATCGTTCGCGTTAAACGCCCGGTCATCTTCGCCGTTAGTTTCCCCAGCCACGAGCTGATGCGCGACTTACGCTTCTTCTCGACCTTGGGCTGGCCGAGGGGCCGGCAATGTCCGCCGCAGACGGGGCACAATTTCAAACACGCGCCGCCCATGCGGCGGATCTGGTGAATGCACAATTCACAGAATGTCTTGCTGCACTGCGCGCATTCCATCGTCGCATGGGAGCCAGAGTGGTTGTAGCAGGCAGGCGCGCCGTCCGCCAAAAACGGATTCGGCTGTTGAGGCGTCAGCGCCGGAATTGCGATGTGAGCGGGCGCGTCTTCAAAGGCGATTTCCACCGAGCCAAGGTTCAGCGTTTGGCCCGGTAACAGCACAGCCTCTTTGATTTGCTGACCGTCAATGAACGTGCCGTTGGTGGAGCCCAGATCTTGAACCCGCACCGTGCCGTCCTGCAGGATGACTTCGCAATGCCGGCTCGAAACGGTCGCGTCGTCGAAGCAGAAATCGTTTGTTGAATCGCGTCCGAGCCGGATGGCGCCCAACGGCAGTTCAATCGTCTGCGCGGCGCGCGACCCGGATTTGATCGCTAGTTGTGGCATGGTCCCCTCCTTGGCTGTTCATTGCTGACCTTTCGTTTTCTTGGCCCGTTGGTTCGACCGCGGCGAATAACGCGGGACGAAACAACCAGGTTGACACAGAGCCTATGACAATTCGGGGCAATAATCCATTCAAAAAAAGAACATTTCATGACGGCAAGACTACTCGTGCGGGTTGTTCGACGGTTAAACCGAGGGAAACATCGAACTTCGAACGCCGAAGTGAGCGAGGATTCGCGCTGCCATTCGATGTTCGGTGTTGGACGTTCGATGTTGGATGTTCTTCTGGCTTCATGGGGAGGGAGCGGGGGGCCTCCGCGATGGTGGTGGTATCCAGATGCGCCCCGGTCATGCGGAAAACCGTTCTGTCATTTGGAGAAACGCTTTGGGATTTGTTTCCCTCCGGACCGGCGCTCGGCGGCGCGCCGTTCAATTTCGCCTGTCGCGTCAATTCACTCGGCGACCGTGGGATCATCATCAGCCGGATCGGGCGTGACGATTACGGACGCAAGGCGCTCGAACAAATCGCCGCGTTCGGAATGAATGTCTCCTGCCTTCAGCAGGAGGACCGTCATCCGACCGGTACTGTCAAAGTCAGGCTGGATGACAAAGGGAACCCCGATTTCCTCATCGTCTCCGAGGTCGCTTATGATTTCATTGATGTCACGGACGAACTGCTGGGCCTGGCGCGTGCAGCCGACTGCGTTTGTTTCGGCACGCTGGTTCAGCGGGCGCCGACTTCGCGGCGGTCGTTGCATCGCCTGCTTGAGGTGGCCGGCAAGGGCGTGAAGTTTCTGGATATCAACCTGCGCAAGGACTGCTTTTTCAGGGAGACCATTACCGAGTCGCTCAAGCAGGCGAACATTTTGAAGATGAATTTGCAGGAGGCGCATTACCTGGCCGAGCTGTTTGAAATTTCGCTTTCGTCACTGCCGGATTTCTGTGCGGAGATGATGGAGGACTGGTCGTTGTCCTGTTGCCTCGTGACGCTCGGTGGACACGGAGCGTTCGCGGCGTCGGCAGACGGGAAGAAAATTTACGTGCCCGGCTACGAAATCAAGGTCGTCGATACCTGCGGCTCCGGCGACGCCTTTTCCGCCGGATTCATCCACGAATATCTACGGGGCAAATCGCTGGCCGACTGCTGCCGGCTTGGCAATGCGTTCGGTTCGGTGGTCGCGATGCAACGAGGAGCAACGACGCCGATGTCGTTTGAGGAACTGCGGCACTTTCTGAAGGCAAATCACCCCCGTGTCCACGAACCAAGCCTGAAAGCGTTCGCGATCAGTTGATCGGCCAGTCCACCCCATGAACCTCCCGCGCACCCGAGCTCCGGTCACCCTCTCCTCCATTGGGGGAGAGGGATGGGATGAGGGGGCGGTTCATGGCCCCAACTCACGTCCAATTTTTGAAGGTGTTCCCGCTCCATGAACCGCTGCGTGTTGTCGTTCCTGAGTCTGCTGACTTCACTTGCCGCCGCGGAGCCGAAGTGGAGCCATCTCTCGAGCAAAAACGGAGGCCTGCCCGCACCTGGTGAGTCCACCCAGCAGACCGGCGCGCTCGTCGCCGATCTGGACCGGGACGGCGTGAATGATTTCGTGCTCAGTTTCCGCCAGGTCGCGCCCGCGCTCGTCTGGTACCGGCGCAGGGCCAAAGGCTGGGACCGCTACGTCATCGAAAAGGATTTTCTCACCGTCGAGGCTGGGGGCGCGGTTTACGACATCGACGGCGATGGCGATCCGGACCTTGTGTTCGGCGGCGACTGGCAAAGCACGGAAGTCTGGTGGTGGGAAAACCCCTATCCGAATTTCGCGCCGATGGTCTCCTGGAAACGGCATTTGATCAAAAAGAGCGGCGCGACGCAGCACCACGATCAGACATTCGGTGATTTCAAAGGCACGGGCCGACCCCAGCTCGCTTTCTGGAACCAGGGCGCAAAAACAATTTTCCTCGCGGACATTCCGGCTGACCCGCGCCACGCTGAGCCGTGGCCCTGCGTTGCCATGTTCTCCGGCAGGGCGGGCGAACGCGGCGATCAGGGCAAGTTCCTCTACGCCGAAGGAATCGCGGCGGCGGACATCGATGCCGACGGCAAAATCGATTTGCTCGCCGGCAATTACTGGTTCAAGCATACTGGCGGAACCCATTTTTTGCCGATTCAAGTCGGCACGATCGGCGGGCGCATTGCGGCCGGGAAATTCAAACCCGGAAAATATTTGCAGATCGTCATCGCGCCGGGCGACGGCGTCGGGCCGTTGACGTGGTATGATTGCAACGGCAATCCGACCAATGCGATCGATTGGGTGGGGCACGAGCTGGTCGATAAAATGGTCCACGGCCACAGCCTGCAGGTCGCCGACCTCGACGGCGACGGCAAGCTCGACATTTTCGCCGCTGAAATGGCCAAGTGGACTGAGAAACGTTCCGATCCCGACAATCCCAATGCGAAGGCGTGGATTTTCTACGGTGACGGCCAGGGAAATTTTCGGAGAACGGAATTTTCCTCCGGCATCGGTTTTCACGAGGCGCGGGTTGCCGACCTCGACGGCGACGGGGACATGGACATTCTGGACAAGCCCTACAACTGGGACGCCCCGCGCGTGGACGTGTGGCTCAACAACGGCACTGGGCCGCGCAAGCGGATGGAGCCTTCCCGCTAACTGCACCAACAGGACCGAGGCACGAATGACACCTGTTTCACGATTGGCTGGACCAATATTGCCAAGGGGAAATTTCCGAAATGAAACCGATTGTCGAATGTCCACGACTCCCCTCACCCTTCCCTCTCCCCTCATCGGATGGGGGGAGAGGGTGGCTTTAGCCCGGTGAAGGGAGTGCCCGCACACGACATTGATTGGAAATTACTTTTGGCAACCACTAACGATAGGGCTTCGAGCAGCGCCGGTTGCATGCGCTGATTTTCGTTCGTGCAAATTCGGGAAATGTGTGTCTGATTGTTCCGGCGCGGAACGAACCATCATCCAGTTGAGAGAAAAATGAAACGAGTCATTGGCATCGGCGGAATTTTTTTCAAATCGCAAGACCCGGAAAAGTTGGTTGCCTGGTATCGGGAGCATCTCGGCATGGAGCCGAGTTGGGAAGGCGGCGTCACGTTCCTTTGGAGGGACGCCCAGCGGCCCGGTCGCGAAGGCCAAACGATCTGGTCGCCTTTCCCCGCGGACACGGATTATTTCGAGCCGTGCAAGGAACCTTACCTGATCAATTACATCGTGGAGGACCTTGAGGCGTTGCTGGCTCAACTGCGCAAGGAAGGCGTCCAGGTCTTCGATGAACGGCAGGAATCGCAGTATGGTCGATTTGGCTGGATATTGGATCCCGAAGGCCGCCGGGTCGAACTCTGGGAGCAGCCGACGGAACGCCGCGGATGAGCAAACAAAAAGCGGCCGGCGCTACTTTGCTTTCTTCCATCCCGGTCCGCGCACGGCTCGTCCGGGCTTCGCGCCGGTGTGTTCGCCGTTCTTGAGCACTTGCGCGCCGTTGACGAAAACGTGCAGCACACCGGTCGAATACCGGTGGGGTTTTTCGTAAGTCGCGTGGTCCTGGATTTTGGCCGGGTCGAATACAACAACGTCGGCGAAGTAACCGGGTTTGAGCGCGCCGCGTCGGTCGAGCTTCAGATTCCCGGCCGGCAGCGCGCTCAAACGTCGAATGGCCTCTTCGAGCGGAACAATCTTTTCGCCACGCACATATTTGCCGAGCAGGCGCGCGAAGTTGCCGTAGGCGCGCGGATGCGGATTCGATTTCAGGAAAACACCCTCCGGCGCGAGCGATTCGGCGTCGGAACCAAAGCTGACCCATGGCAACGCGACTTCTTTGCGCACATTGTCCTCCGACATCAGAAAATAGACTGTGCTGACACGGCTGCCGTCTTCGATGACCAGGTCCATCGCCGTCTCTTCGGGCGACGTGCCGCGCACTTTGGCGACCTCGGCGAGCGTTTTGCCGGTCAGCGGTTTGAGTTTGTCGTTTTTAAAGCCGATGAGCAGGATTTTGTCGGGTGAGCCGGAGGCGATGAAAAAGTTTTCCCATTGGTCTGTGGGCGTGTCCATCTCGCGTTTGACGCGCTCGCGGATGGCCGGGTCCTTGAGTCGCTCAGCCCACGCCTTGTATCCGCCTTCCTGCACCCACGGCGGCATGGCGGCGTCGAGGCCGGTCTGGCCGGCGGTGTAAGTGTACATGTCCGCGGTGATGCGCAGACCCGCGGCGCGCGCGGCTTCGATCTTTTGGATGAGCGCGTCCAGTTTGTTCCAGTTCGACTGACCGGCGGCCTTCAAGTGGTAAAACTCGGCCGGAATTTTTGCTTCGCGAGAAATAGTGATCAACTCGTCGGCGGCCTCCAGCAAACGCGTTCCTTCGCTGCGAATGTGCGAGATGTACATGCCGCCGTATTCGGAAGCGACTTTGGCCAGCGCAACCAATTCGTCCGTCTTCGCGTAGAAGGCCGGCGCGTAAATCAGCGACGACCCGACGCCAAGCGCGCCTTCTTCCATCGCCTGGCGAACGAGCTTCTTCATTCGTGCCAACTCTGCGGATGTGGGGGGTCGGTCGGCGTAACCGACTTCGTGGATGCGCACGGTCGTCG
>QHOP01000436.1:23140-32553 GCA_003219345.1 Verrucomicrobiota bacterium | reverse complement strand
GACGCCACGCGCGGGTTGTTCACGGGCGAGGAATGAGACCAGGATCACGATGATCGTCGTCCAGCTACAGGCCCAAAAGAGTTGCCACAGGGTCTGGCGTCGCAAGGCCAGCAGCGGTCTGTCGTAGAAGCCTTGAACCACCAGCAGTGGTACGGCAAGAAGAATGACGAGGATCAACCAGGCGTAGGCTTTAAACGGCTCGATCTCCGGACGCTCCCAAAAAAACAAAAACTGCAGATCCGCCCGCGCCACGTGCGCCAACCAAAAGGCCAGCGTAAATATTCCAGCGTCCACCAATTGCTGAACACGCCTGCGAACTTGTCGTTGTCGACGCAGCATGGATTCAAGGATTAGACCGCAAAGTGCAGCTTCGGTAAACCACAAAGTTTTCGTTCCACACCCCACAAGACGCAACGGGGATGAACTCCAGGTCGTCGTGCCGTTTGGCGGGGCGAGGCGCTTGACGAGCCGGCTCGGGCGGACCCGTACTCTGTAGCGGAACTGCGGTGGGTGGACGCCCGCCCGCCAAAATAAAACTGGACCACTGCCGAACTCTACCTGGATTCTGGCGGCGCTACGGACAAGATTTCGGAGGAAACCGCTCCGGTTGCCAGTTGAAACTCGGGCACCGTCGCGCCAATGAATGCTTTGATGCGCTGGTAAGTATCCTCTTCCTGGCCGGGGTAGCACACCGAGAAATAGCTCACATAGGTCCAGCGCTGCAAGACACCGCGCAGAAACAAATCCCGACTTAACAACAGGAATCTTTTGAGGTGGCTGGTGGCAAGTTCGTTGTCGGCCACAAACCAAAACACATAAACACCGCGCACTTCAGCCTTTTGGCCGTTCGTTGTCTCCTTCACGCCGTTGACTATCCATTTCATGACTGGCAACTCGTATCGGTAGGGCCGATCAATCAGGATGCTGGTCTGTTCTTTTCTTCGTGCATCAATGGCCCATCCCTGGCCAGGCAAACAATACTCTGGCTTGTGAATACTGGTACGATCGGTACCCATCAAAATCGCATTGCACCAAATCTGAAGGCCGTCGGGCGCCTTGTAAACCCGGCGACCGTACGTCGTGTCTTTGGGCAACATAGCTACTTCCTGTTTGGTTACCGAAACCACCGACGATTCGTAATCCAAAACCCGTTCTGGCAAATAAACGCTGTTCGTCGCCACCACGTTCCCTTGCCAGTCGAAGGTGGCCTGGGGCACGACTTTGACCGCCGGCCGACCGAGCCTTTGGTTTGTTTTCCAGTAGCCGAGCAGACTCGAAGTGCCGCCGACCAGCCCCACGACTACGACCAACATCGTCCACGAACGTTTATTCATACCGGTTTGGCCTCCAAAACCGCAATAGGGCGCACCCGTCGTCTTCCCAGCCAGTGCCCCAGAGTCATCAAACCAACCATCGGCGGGACATAAGGGAGCAAGCCGAACCAAAAGTTTTCATGCACGTAATTGCCCGCGGATTGGCCGAACGTTTCGGCTGCGACAATGATGGTTGTCAGGCGAACGACATTCCCTATCACCGCCAATGGAAACGCGCACGTCATGATCGTCAACCGTTGCCAGTTTCTCCTGAATTCGGTGAAGCCGTAAATGGTCGCCAGCGCAAAAATGGCCGTGAGGCTCCGGAGTCCGCTACAGGCCGCCGCTACCTCATACTGATACCTGCCGGTCGGCTCCCAGATACTCGTGCCGTCCTGAACCACGCCGATCCCCAGAACGGTCTGCACCAGGCTCACCGTGACCCTGGTCGCCAGCATGCGCAATGGAACAGTGATTGTCTCGGACAGGGTCGCGATTGGGACGCAGAAAAGGAAAAGGAAATACGGAAAAAAGGTCGCCTTGAGCCAGCGCGGCCCCCAAACGAGTCCGGCCAAGCCGTACAGCCCTACGAAAAACGCGACGATTGACACGCGGGTCTGCTGCACCACGTAGCCAACGACGTGCAGCAATAGCCCGGCCACAACCAACGCCAACGCCGGCCACCACTGTGTTTTGGGCACCTGGATGAGTTCCTCGCGTTTGACAAACAGCAACACCACCACCACCAACGGCACCAGAAAACCATGTTGGTCATCCGCCGAATTATGATAGTCGTAATTCAACCAGCCAAACAGCGACGGGGTGTCGGTGTAACCGAAAGTGGAATTTCCCAGAAAGTGAAAAAAGATCACCCAAACAGCGAACAAACTGAAAAACAGCGGCTTGTCCGGCATCGCCCGCCAGAACTCGGCCGCTTCAACCAGAAACCGTGCGGGCCTGCCGGGTGTTGAGGATGTTTCCGCCATAACAACTGATTCAGTCAGAGGAGACACCTTTTGGCGGTTCTGCTCAATGAAAATCCTCTCCCTTCCGCTGCACCTGTGATGGAACCGCCACCTGGTAAGCCCCTAACATCCGGCCGACCGATCCTTCCCAATTGAGTTGCGTCCGGAACCGCTCCGACGCCAGTCGCCCCATGCGCTCGCGTGCCGGCGGATCGTCCAGCAATTGACCGATGGATTCGGCCAGCTTCTCTGCGGAGTTATCCCTCACGTAAATCGCCGCTTCCGCGGCGGACGCCCGCCCTTCCTTAAGATCAAACATCACCTGCGGCTTGGCGAAGGCCATATATTCCAGAACCTTGTTCATCGTGCAATGGTCGTTGTAGGAGTTTTTAGGGTCGCTGGAGACGCCCAGATCCATTGTCCGGAGCGCTGCAAAAAGAAATTCATCCGACACACGACCGGGCATATCGACGCAGCCGTTTAGTCCCAATGCTTCGCGTCGCTTCAAAAGCCGTTCATATTCCGGCCCTGTTCCCATCAATAGAAATTGCACGTCTTTGCGACCCAGTTGATGCAGCAGATGCGCCGCCGCATCCAAAATGTAATTCACCCCGTCTGCGTTCCCCATCACGCCGACGTAGCCGACGAGAAACTTTTTCCCCTTCTTGAGAGTCTGGTCTGGCGGCAACTCTGTGTTGGGAATGTTCGGGGCGGTTCGCACCACAAAAACCTTCTCCGGCGACTTTTTTCCGCGCGCCAAAGCGACCGCCCGCACTGACTCGTTCGTTGCCAGCACCACATCGGCACAGGCGTAGGTCAGTCGCTCGCTCAGACGCACCGCCCAATAAAACAGGCCTGACTGGCCAAACTTAGCCTCAAACATTTCCGGCCAAAGATCGTGCACGTCGTAAATCACGCGAACGCCAAACAGTTTGAAGGGCCACGCCACCAGGAACAGCAAGTCCGGGGGGTTGCAGAGGTGAATAATTTTGAATCGGTGCCGCCGCCAGGCCCTCCAGGCCAATCGTGTCTCTCCCCAAAGCGCCGTTGCGTACTCGCGAAAGAATCCGATAAACCCGCCCGCTTCTCCACTGATCCAGTGCCGGTAAATTTGAATTCCCTCCGCCTTTTCTTCCGCCTGCGTGTAACCGCGCATTTGCGGACAAATCACCACCACTTCGTAGCCGGCGTCGCGCAACGCGCAGGACTCCTGCCAGACCCGGCGGTCGAGCGGCACCGGCAGATTCTCGACGATGATGAGAACGGCGGGCTTGATCATGGTGGACCTGAATCGTTGAACCGTTGAATCGTTGAACCGTTAAACCGTTGAAGCGTTAGCGCCAGACGAGTCGCTGCCCGCATTTGAACCGATTTAACGATTTAACGATTTAACGATTCAACGATTCAACGATTTAACGATTCAACGATTCAACGGTTCGACGCTCTTGGCTTCACCAGCAAAACCCTTCATACTTCGCCGGCAACTGCCGCAATTCCGGCCAGCCGTTCACATCAAGAATCCGGTGCTTTGGCGTCACGACCTTCGCCAGCTCCGCAACCGAAGCGCAACGCTGCGCCGCCACCAGCAGTCCCTCTTTGCCTATCGCCAGCGCCAGGTCCTCGTGCAACAGCGACGCCAGGTGCGGCATCTTCGCGTCAATCATCCGTTTGTTGCTGCCGACCAGTTTCGCGAGGTTCAATTGCGGATCGTAAATGCGCACCCGGTGGCCGCGGCCCAAAAGATTTTGCGCCACCTCCACCATCGCGCTCTCGCGCAAATCGTCCGTGTTCGCTTTGAACGAGAGCCCCAAAATCACAACCTCTCTCTGGCCCGAACGCTCGATCCGTTGCAGCAAACTTCGCAAATGCTGGTCGTTGCTCGTTAGAATATTCTCCAGCAACGGCAATGGCACGCCTTGTTGACGGCTGAAATGATTCAGCGCCCGCACGTCCTTCGGCAGACACGACCCGCCAAACGGATTGCCGGGCCGCAAGTAATGGGGAGACAGGTTCAGCTTACTGTCCCGGCAAAGCAGCGACATTACCGCCGTCGAATCGATGTCGAGCTGTTTGCCCAGTCGGCCGATTTCGTTGGCGAACGTGATCTTCGTCGCATGAAACGCGTTGCAGGCATACTTCACCATCTCCGCTGTTGACCAGTTCACGACCGCCGCTTCTGCGCCGAACAACTCCATCGGCTCCGCCGCTGGCCGTAAACCGTCGCATGTTCCCACCACCGCGAGCGCCGGGTTTAAAAAATCTTCCACCGCTGTTCCCTCGCGCAAAAATTCCGGATAATAAAAAACCTCCAACCGCCCGGCTCCGACACAATCCGCCAACAATTGTTCAACCAGCAGCCGAGTGCTGCCCGGCACCATCGTGCTGCGAAAAACCAACGCGTGCGATTTCGGTCGCCCCCGCAATGCCTCGGCGATTTGTTCGCTGACTTGACGAGCAAAGCCCAGGTCAATCGCGCCGGAAACCGTCAAAGGCGTGCCCACACACACCAGCGACAGGTCCGTCACCGCCACGGCTTCCGCCGCGTCGGTACAGGCGCGCAACAGACCGCGTTGCCTCGCCTGCTTTAGCAACTCCTCCAGGCCCGGCTCAATGATCGGCGACTCGCCGCGATTCAGCGTCTGAACCTTTTGCTCGGAGACATCGACACCGACGACCTGATGCCCTTGCTGCGCCAGACACCCCGCCGTCACGGCGCCGACATATCCGAGGCCGAAAATGCTGATCTTCATGAGTCGACGCAGGCTAGAAATGTCGTGCTGAAAACGCAAGATTTGTCGCTCGCTCCCCCCACCAACTTCAGGAGCGGACCCCACTCCGTTTTCCGAAACACGGACGACACCGTGCCAACCCATCGTGCCTCCGATTCCGGCGTGGCCGCGCTCAGCAAAGCGCGGCTGCCCTTTTCGGTGACAGCCTGGACTTCGACCCAGTCGACGCTCACCTGGATTTCGATGGAAACACCGTTGCGACCGACGCGGAACCTGCGTTCGGCGAGTTTTTCGAGCCTCGCACCCGGAGCGAATTGCCAGTGCACGCAGAATTCGTATCCGCCCTTCCCACGGTGAGGCTGAAACGTGTCGTGCACCTGCCAACCCAGGTCCCGGTCCTGGGGAACCAAGGTGCGCTTCACCAGACCCGATGGCAGCGACAACTCGCCCGACAGGCTTGTGTCTGCGCCCGGTTCCAGATTCGGCTCGGCGTGGTGCGCCGCCCACAAAAATGGTCCAAGTCGTTTCGGGAAATCCAAGCCGACCGGATGCGGGCCGTTATGGGCCTCCCAGGATGCCAGATAGGTCCGCAATTGGTTGTCCTCGTAGTAGGCGCCGGTGCCCGGGTCAATCACCATGGCCACTCCGCGGAACCAGATCGAAACATGCAATGCGTCCAAATGGCCGTGCGCTGCGGTCGAAAGATATCCGAGCGGCGAGAGGTCCCAACGCAACGTCCAGTTCCGCGACCGGCTGAGCGCGAAGCCGCTTTCCGAATAAATCCGCCAGCCGCCCGCCATCCCAACACTGGTCTCCGCAGAAGTGAACGGGGAACCGTGAGCATCGGACCGGGAATTTTCCATTTGTCCCCACCAGTAGTGGACCGCCGGGCTGCTTGCCGGGTAGCGAAGCCAGTCGCGCCACTCAGCGGTCGCGTTTTTTGCGTCCAGGAAAAACGGGGTGGCAAAAGCGTTGTCCGAATCGCCGTAGTCCCACGCCTCGCCTGCCACCTGAACGTTTACAAAGAAATCCGCGGCGCGGCGGAGACGCTCCTCGACTTCGCGTGAAATTTGTCGGCCGGACGCTGTCAACGCGGCCCGCGCCTGCCAGCAGAACTCCCACGAAAACAAATGCCAGCAACGCGGCCCAGCGCGCCAATTCCGGCCAGCGTGCAATGACAAGAATAAGTCCAGCCAGCTCCCCGAGCCGATGGTTGTTCGCTGAAGACCCGAATGAGCGGTAACGCCAGGCAAACCAGATGTGCGCCGGCAGGATTTCGGCGCGTAATCTTTTCAATTCGATATCCAGGTAACCTTCCAGCAGCGCATCCATCCAGGCGAATTGCACCAGCCGCATTCCGACCTCCAATGCGCTCGTCCAGTTCCAGCCACGGCAAGGCGGATTATGCCTTACCCAATGGCCGAGCCATTCGATGCATTTCCTTGCCGCATGTTCCGCGCCCAGCACATGGGCCGCCATCGCCAGGCGCACGAGCTGATGCCACCGGCTCAGTTCCCAAATCAGCTTGATGTCAGCGCCCTCCGGCAAACGGCGGTGATCCAGGTGAAAAGCGAGTTCATCCGTCTCCAGGTTTTTGCCGGCCAGATAGTCGGTCTGCCAACCTGGCGGGTCATCGACTTTTATTTCGAGGTGGCCAAAAGCCCTCCATCTCCCGCCCAGAATATCTCGAACGTCCCGCTGCAACGCCTCGCGCAGCACCAACGGCGCCAGGTCGGCAGGCGGCAGCGACGGGAAGGCGGGCCGCTCGTCGGTTCGCACGGAGACTGAAGACCAGTCGGGTAATTCCTGTTCGTCGCTCCATTGACAGAATTTCTTCCGCACGTGCGCCGCGATTTCCAACGGCTCCATCGCCCGCAGCCGATGCCAGTACCATTGGAGCTTCGACATGCGTTTTGACCGCTAGAGGCTGAGCTCCACCGCATTCGTCTTTTGAATCGATTCCAGCACGGCGAACGTGAGCAACATGCTGACGCGCGATTTTTCGTACGCCAACGGGTGCTCCGTTTGTCCCCGCAAAAAATCCGCCCATGCGGCCATTTCCTCGGCATGGCCTTTGGATGAGTAGGAGAATGATCTCTTCTTGCGCCCGCGATGGACGACCAGTTCCTGAAAGTTGGTGATTTCGGCAACGATGCCGGCGCCATAAACGCTCAGCAGTTCCTTCGGAAAACCCGTGTCGCCTTCGGCGCTGTAAACCAATTGGCCGCACGAGCCGTCGCTGAATTCAATCTGGGCGGTTACGCTGTCGGGAAACGGGAGTCGGCCCGTGGCAGGCCAGGTGGTTTGCGCCAGAACGCGGACCGGGCGCGCCTCGAGCAGGAAACAAAAGTAGTCGAGAAAATGGCACGCCTCACCGAGCACCCGTCCGCCGCTTTCGGCGTAGTTCGCATACCAATGCTGCGGGTCGAGCAGGCCGCACATCACGCGAAAACTCGCGGTCTTCGGCCCCGGCGTCGACGCCAGGATCCTTTTCAACTCCCGGCTCGCCGGCGCGAAGCGGCGGTTGAAACCCACCATCAGAGTGCCCTGGCCCTTCGCGTAAATCTCGTCGATTTCTTCCAGCTCCTGTCGCGAGAGGCAAAGCGGTTTCTCAACGAAAACGTGACGGTTCGCAGCGAGCGCCTGCTTTACCAGCGGCCCGTGCAGATGATGGCGCGTGGCAATGAGGACGGCGGAGGGAGCGCCGGTCTCCGGCCCCGCACGTGCCGAAGCGGAGTTCGGCGCGCCGAGAATCTCCGCCGCATCGGTTGCCGCGCGTTCGAAGCTGAACTTGGTTTTGACGTGGTGCGCGCTCAGCGCGGTTTGATTCACGACGACGCCGAATTGAAGCCGGCCTTTCAGGTGCGGCAGCAGCATCGTTCGTGCGAAATTCCCGGCGCCGATGACATCCAGTCGCCGGACCGGCCCGCTCAGGCCCGGATTCTGGCTTCCAGCTTCGGGATTGCATCGCAGCGCGGTCGGCCTGGACAATTCCGCGTTCCGCGTTTCGCGTTCCGCGTTTTCGTATTCGAGCACCACCCCCACGTCCTTCGCCCCTTCCTGCATCAAATCCTGGTAAACCGAAAGCGCGTCTTTGAACGGCGCGCGTCGTGTCGTGATGGCCGCGAGATTGATCTGACCTTTGGCCATCAGCTCGAGGCACGCCTGGAAGTTCCGCTGCTCGGTCCAGCGCACGTAGCCAATCGGGTAATCCGCTCCGCCCCATTCGTAACTCGGATCGTAGAGACCCGGCCCATACGAGCGGGAATAGCGCACCTCCAGTTCTTTCTCGTAAAAAATCCGCCAGGCGAGCTCGGCGCGGGTGTTGCCAACGATGACAAATCGCGCACGATCGCGCACCGCTTCGGCGGCCTGTTCAATGGGTGCGTTGCTCTGCGTCGCCGTGCAAATCACGGCGGCATCCACGCCGTAACCGTCCGTCCAGACGCGCACTTCGTCCGCCAGGTTTTGTTCGCCCAGAATGACCACTTTTTCCGCGCCCATCGCGTGACAGAAGGGACGGCGCGACGGCATCAAATCAACCGCCATAACACGTGCCCCCGCCGCCCGCAAAAAAGTCGTCGCGAGCAAACCGACCAGCCCCTGACCCATCACCAGCACGCGATCGCCCAGTTGCGGTTCGGTCTGGCGCACGGCCTGCAACGCAATCGCACAGAGAGTCGTGTAAGCCGCCTGCCAGTTCTCAACGCCGGCCGGCACCGGCGCGAGGAGCAAATCAGGCAGCGCGAGAAATTCCGCGTGGAACGCGCACTCCGCGCCGGCGCAAGCCACGCGGTCGCCCAGGCGAAACCGGGTGTTCAGTGGATCAACCTCCACCACGACGCCCGCGGCGCTGTAGCCGAGCGGCGAGGGTGTTTCCAGCCGGTTGCGAACTTTTTCCAGGGCGGCTTTCCAGCCGAGATTGCGCGCGGTATCGATCACCTTGCGCACCTGGTCAGGGCGCGCGCGGGCCTTTTGCAGCAGGTTCATTTGGGCCTGCTCGACCTTCATCTTCTCGGTGCCGATGCTGATCACCGAGTGCGTCGTGCGCACCAGCACACCGCCGGGAGGTGGAACCGGCCTGGGCACTTCCTGCAACTCCAGGCGTCCGTCCTGATATTGCGCGATTTGCTTCACGCTGAGTCGTCAGACAATACTTCACGCTGTCGGGTTCACTGCTGGCAAGCTTCAAGTGCAAGCTCGTTAAAATCGTTGAACCGTAAAAACATGGAACCGTGACCGACCGTGTGGAAAACAAGGCGGACGATTCAACGATTCAACGATTTAACGATTTAACGTTTATCCCTCATTCCTTTGCTTGACGCTACAATATTTTGTGTGATATGGAAGCCCCACCACAGCATCCGGTAGCTGTGTTCGTTTTATGCGTTGTCCGAAATGCGGTC
>QHOP01000436.1:0-23112 GCA_003219345.1 Verrucomicrobiota bacterium | reverse complement strand
GAGCATGAAGGTTTGATGATCGTCAAACGCGACGGGCGACGCGAACAGTTCTCCAAAGAAAAACTCTTGTCCGGCGTGCGCAAAGCCTGCCAGAAGCGCCCCGTCAGTCCGAAGATCATCGAAGACCTCGTTGAAAAAATCGTGGACGAAATCACTGACAAATACGAACGCGAAGTGCCGAGCATGGCCGTCGGCGAGCGGGTGATGGAAGAACTGCGCGAGATCGACGAAGTGGCCTACGTGCGGTTTGCGAGCGTCTATCGGCGTTTCCAGGAGGCGACCGATTTCGTGCAGGCCGTCAAAAAACTGGAGGAGCAATCATGATCCAACTGCACCCCGATTGTCTGATGTTTCAAATGGGCGGCGGCGAAGCCATCCCCTGCTCCGCTGAATTGGTCTCGGTACAATTGATGGGCAACGCCGCCGGCGCGCTCGACCCGGCACTGGTCCGCAACGCCGCGCGCGCCGTGCTCCACTACTTCAAGGTTGAAATGGGAAAAACATTTGTCTCCGTCGGCGAATTTTCCCGGGCACTCAGCCGCGTCCTGCGCGGCTTCGGGCTGAAGGTTAAATCGTGCGGGGCGGTTGAAACACCGCGCCGGATCATGGAGTCCGACTTGCGTCAACTGGCCTGCGATTCGGGCAAGGGGTTTGAACTGGCGTTCTTCCGGCGCCTGCGCGACGAACTGCGCCAACAGCTCAACCAATCGCCGCAGCTCGTCCGCTTCGCGGGCTTGCGGGGCTGCGTCAAACAACTCTCCGGCGCGCGCCGCTGGACCGAGCGTTGCCAGCGGCTCAACGATCAGATTGTGGAGTTTCTCCGCCATTGCCTGAGCGCCGAGCCGAGCGCCAGCAGTTGCGCGCTGCTCGTCGTTTAGACCCGGCGGTTTGGAGTTTACGGCTGGCTCCTGCCCGTTAGGCTTCACGCGTCACGTTTCAGCTTATGAGCAAAACCATCTTCGAAAAAATCATCGCTCGCGAGATTCCGTCCGACATCATTTACGAAGACGACCTGGTCGTGGCTTTTCCTGAAAGCTGCTGAAGTGGCGGCGAAACTGGGTTTGAAACCGAACGGCTACCGGCTGGTGATCAACAACGGGCCGGATGGCGGGGAATCCGTCCCCCATCTGCACTGCCACATCCTCGGCGGTCGTCACCTGGGCTGGCCGCCGGGATAGCCGTATCGATTCATTTCACCGACCGAAACGCGCGCTGAAGCTTTTCCACGGCGGGCATTTCGAGGCAGGGCTGCAGGATCGCGAATCGATGATTCGCCGCGTCGGTCATAAAAGTTCGCGCAGCGTCGCGCCGAGCCGCGTGATACCCGCGCGAATGTCGGCTTCGGTCGCGCTGCCGAAACTGATGCGCATCTCGTGGTTCGGCTTGCGCCGCGTCGGATCGTCGGCGTAACACAGCTCGCCCGGCACATATAGCACGCCATGCCTGAGCGCGCTTTGAAACAGGTTCGACTTGAGA
Organism: Verrucomicrobiota bacterium; assembly: GCA_003219345.1. Lineage (GTDB taxonomy): Bacteria > Verrucomicrobiota > Verrucomicrobiia > Limisphaerales > AV2 > AV2. The sequence goes on along the minus strand of QHOP01000436.1, from coordinate 21,636 downwards.
CCCGATTTCACCGATCCGGGCAGGCGCGCCCAGACGTAAAGCCCGCCGCGTGGCTCCTCCCAGCGAACGTCCGCCGGGAAATGTTCGCGCATCGCTTTCACCATCGTGACAGCCTTGCGCGCATAACGGTGTCGCAGTGCCGACAAATGCTTTTCATACCGACATGACGCCAGCGCGCGGCTCAGCAACTGTTGCAGCAGATTCGACGTGCCGAAATCGTGGTTGGCTTTGACGCGCAACACCGCGTCCAGCAGCGGCTCCGGCAAGATGCCGAAGCCCACACGCGCGCCGGTAGCGAACGGTTTGCTGTACGTTCCGGCGTAAATCACGCGGTCGGCCGCGCCTTTCACTGCGAGCGCCGACGACACATCGTCCCCGGCGAAACGCAACTCGCGATACGCCGCGTCTTCGAGCAAATAAATCGGGTGCCTCGCCGCGCGCTCAAACCGCTTCAACGTTTTCAACGCTCCAACCTTTTTAACGAAGCTCGTCGTGATGCCGGTCGGGTTCTGGTAATAACTGACGAGGTAGAGCATTTTGACGCGCTTCAACCCGCCGCTTCGTTCCAGCGCCTTCAGCGTTTGCTCCAAATGGGCCAGATCAATTCCATCCCCCGCTAGACGAACGCCGCGACACTGCAAACCGTGGCTTTGCACGATGCTGAGATAGACGAAGTAGGTCGGGTCCTCCACCAGGACGACATCGCCGGGGTCGCACAGGCACTCGGTCAACATGTAAAGAAGCTGTTGCGAGCCGCTCGTGATGATCGCGCGTTCCGGCGAATAGATTTCCTTCAACTCGCGAGGGCTGAGTCCCACCGTGGACTCTCTCTTCATATCGATCAGGGACGCGGTGGAACGCGTCCCTCTCGACGAATCCAATTGCCACAACCGCTCCGCCGTCAAACGCCGCAACTGCGGGTCGCCAACCGTCGTGCCGTATTGCAGCGCCGTCCGGCCGGTCTTGCGTGAACCCAAAATTTCGTTCAGCAACGCTCGCGCTTCCGCGACCGGCAACGACTCGTTGTCGGTAAACCCGGCGGCCAGCGAAATCAGGGCTGGATGGTCGAGCGCCAGTTTCATCAGCCACGAAATCGGCGGCGCTTGAGTGCGCCGGCCCATTTTTGAAAAGGCGGACGATTTCATTTCCGGTGTCAGGCAGTGTAAGGGATGGAAACGGAGTTTTCCATCTTCTATCAGTGATCCTCCCTCTTCGTTGCCGGGCGGCGGTCTTCGAGCAGGGCGAGAAACTGGTTCAGTCCGTCGAGATACCGCTCACGGCCGGCTTCGAGGAAATCATTATGGCGGCCGACGATTTCCCAAAGCAGTTTCGGTTCGTTGGCTGCGGCGAAGTTTTTCTCCGCATGATGGAAACCGATCAGGCCATCGGCGCGGCTGTGCATGACCAGCACCGGCGCTTTAATGCGCGGCAACTTGCTGTGCGTGTCGTATCTGATGACGCCCAGCCAGCGCACCGGCAGCCAGGGAAACAACTCCGCTCCGAGGTCAGTGACGCTGGTGTAAGTGCTTTGAAGAATCAGGCCGCCCGAAGTTTCGCGCAGGGCCAGTTCACTGGCGATGCCTCCACCGAGCGACTCGCCCAACACGATAATGTTCGTCGCGGCAAAACCTTTTTCACCCAGCCATCGACGCGCCGCCTGGCCGTCCAAATAGGTGCCGTCCTCGCTCGGTCTCCCTTCGCTCCGGCCGTAGCCGCGATAATCGAAGATGAAAACGCTCGCGCCGGTTTCGAGCAACGTCGCCACGTGCTCGAGCCGATGACTGATGTTGCCGGCGTTGCCGTGACAAAGCAGGTAAACGAGGTGTTGACGCGACGAGTCCTTGTCCGCGGGAAAAAACCAGCCATTCAGCCTCAATCCGTCCGCAGTTTGAAAAGAAACGTCCTCGAACGGGCGGCCCAACTCGCTCCCGTTCGCGTCCCATTGGCGAGACGGCTGATAAACCTGACGATGTTCAAACCAGCGCAGCACAAGATAAACAACCGCCAGCAAAACCAGTGGACGAACCATCCGCACGATGCCTTGCTTTCGTTTGCCAGCGCTCACGCGGAAGAATGCCACGCGCGGCGGCGAAAGGCCAGTGCGGTGAAAGCGCCAACAACCCAGGTCAAAATCCGAGGCAAGCACCAAGCCTCCAGGCGCCAGGCCCTTCTGCAAATATATTGGTGCGTGAAGGTCGAAATTTCTCTGGAGCTTTGGAGCCTGTCTTCATTCCAGCCTCGCCACGAAGCGCAGTTCGCCCCAACCCACTTCCCTCGGATCGTAGCCTTCGGCGGCCAGTTGCTTGAAAATTTTCGCGAAACCAGTGAAGCCAAGTCGGCCTTCGAGCACCGCCGTTCTCGCCCAACATTTCGACCAACTCTTCAGCGGTGTAGTAAGGCCAAAGCATTGCCGCGGCGTGCCGCATGAAATGCTCGCTCTCCGGGGAGTTGTCGCGCAAACACGGGATGAGGCCGATGAGTTTGCCGCCGGGGCGCAGCGGTGAGACGGCCTGTCTGAACAGCGTGGTCGGCTCGATCAGTTCGACGATGGGGCCGGCCAGCACAAGCGCGTCATATTTTTCATGCGTGCCGAGGGAAGTTTGGGCGTGGACAGCTTGAACCAGTTGCAGCGCCGCAGAAGCCGTGGAACAATCGAGCCATTGGCAACCGGCGAGCCGGGTGTTCACAAATTCCCGCTGCGCGGCCAGATCTTCGAGCGACCACCGGATTTGCGCGTCGCGTGCGTAATGCTGGAGAAACTCCGCGCCTGCCGCTGAAAACGTCGGTGACATTGCTCCGACAAACATACCGGACGCGGCGGGCCGGTCCAACCCTCATGAATTCCCTCTAGATGAATTCCGAAATCCAAATGACGAATGACGAAGGAATGGCAAAACCCGAATTCCAAAAACCCAACTTGGAGAGATTTCGCGGCTGTCGCCCGGAAATTTTTTGTCATTTGAGATTCGGGCTTCTTTCGGGATTCGACATTCGGATTTCGGGCTTTTACCGTTCGTCATTGTTGATTGTCCTGTGGTAAACTTCCTCCTATGCCCAAGCCGCTGGCGTATTGCGAAGTGCCAATTGAAATGCCGCGACGCCGATGAAACGTATTCCCGAACCGGAATTGATGGACACCGAAGAACAGGCGCGCGCTTATGCGGCAGCCGATTTTTCCGAGGCGCACCAGTCTTACGTCACATTATTTTCCGAGACCTTCCCGAAACGGCCGGCGACAGCCACGGTGCTCGATCTGGGTTGTGGCCCGGCGGACGTGACTATTCGTTTTGCGAAGGCCAATCCAGGCTACACTTTCCACGCCGTGGACGGCTCCGCCGCGATGTTGAACTGTGCCAGGCAGGCCCTGAAATCGCAGCGCCGGTTGATCCAGCGGATCAAACTCGTCGCGGGTTACATTCCCGGCGCGCCGATTCCGTGCAAGAGCTACGACCTGATCCTGTCGAACAGCTTCCTGCATCACCTCCACGATCCGAAAGTGCTTTGGCGATGTGTCCGACGTCACGCGAAAACGGGAACCCTTGTCTTTATCACCGACTTGTTCCGACCCGCCAGCCACGCCAGGGCCAAGGCTCTGGTCAGGAAATACTCTCATGCCGAGCCACCGATTTTGAAGCGGGACTTCTACAACAGCCTGCTGGCGGCATTTACGCCGGACGAAATAAAAGAGCAACTGGCCAAGGCCAAATTGGATCAACTCCGCGTCAAGGTCATCAGCGACCGGCATTTGATGATCCACGGCAGAATCCGTTAGTGCGGGAGGGAAGGGGGTGCCGCCGTCTGGGATTCGAGGGACCCCAACATGCGGTCCCTCCCCCTCGGCTCCTGCACTCTCGACACCCGGCTCGCGACGACCTATGCTCCCTGGCGATGCCTTTAGTGAAGCGTCCATTGACCATTGCCGGACACGAGTTCCGCTCGCGTTTGATTCTCGGCACAGGAAAATTTTCTTCGCCGGAAAAAATGCGGGACGCGCTCGACGCCAGCGGCGCGGAAATGGTCACCGTCGCGCTCCGCCGCGCGGACCTGAGCGGCAAACATGATCCCTTCGCGAACATTTTGGATTTCATTGATCCGAAGCGTTATCTGATCCTGCCCAACACCAGCGGCGCAATGAACGCCGAGGAGGCCGTGCGACTCGCGCGACTGGCGCGGGCCGCCGGACTGCCGAACTGGGTGAAGCTGGAAATCCATCCTGACCCGCGTTACCTGTTGCCCGACCCGGTCGAGACGCTCAAAGCCGCGGATCAGCTCGTGAAGGAAGGCTTTATTGTGCTGCCTTACATCAATGCCGATCCGATACTGGCCAAACGTTTGCAGGACGTCGGCACCGCCACGGTGATGCCACTCGGCTCGCCGATTGGCTCGAATCGCGGCCTTCAAACACGCGATCAGATTCGCATCATCATCGAGCAAGCCACCGTGCCAGTCGTGGTTGATGCCGGCCTCGGCGCGCCCAGCCACGCCGCCGAAGCGATGGAATTGGGCGCGGACGCCGTGCTCGTCAACACCGCCATCGCCGTCGCCGATGATCCGGTGCGGATGGGAGTCGCATTCAAGAAGGCGATCGAAGCCGGACGTGATGCGTTTGAAATCGGCCTGGGCGCGCAGCTTGACACAGCGAGTCCGACGAGCCCGTTAACTGCGTTTCTTGAGTGAGCCCTCCGAAACCCGAATGTCGAATGACGAAAGAAACTCGAATGTCGAATGGCAAATGCCGCGCCGGTGCGGTGCTGCGTTCGAGCTTCCGGCTTCGTCACTCTTTTGGCATTCGGCATTCGGATTTCGTCATTTTCCACCGCCATGAAACCGCGACTTCTCCCGGTTGACCGCGTTCGCCGAATTCTGCAGGCCGCCGCGCGGACCCGTGTGCTGGTCATCGGCGACGTGATGCTCGACCAGTTCATCTGGGGCCGCGTCTCGCGCATTTCACCGGAAGCGCCGGTGCCGGTGGTTGAGTTTGAGCGCGAAAGCTTCATGCCCGGAGGCGCCGCCAACGTGGCGCGCAATCTCACCGCTTTGAAAACTTCCGCCGACGTGCTGGGCGTCATAGGCCGGGACGACGCTGGAAAAAAATTAACGAGCCTGCTGGAGGAGCAACGCGTTGGCTGCGACGGCCTGCTGCAGCACTTCGACCGCACTACCAGCATCAAGACACGGATCATCGCGCACCAACAACAGGTCGTGCGGATCGACCGCGAGACGCGGGAGGATCTGGACGAAATGGCCACGCAGCGCCTGCTGGAAATTCTGGGCAGGAAACTTCCGGCGGCGGACGCGGTCATTGTGGGCGACTACGGCAAAGGCGTAGTGACTCAGCCGCTGCTCGATGAAATCAAGAAACTCTGCCGCGCGCGCGGCCTGTGGCTCAGCCTCGACCCCAAGCCCGTCCACCATCTGAACCTGGCTGGAATATCCCTCGTCACGCCGAATCGGCAGGAAGCGTTTGAATTGGCCGGCGTGAACGACGGCGGTTCGGCGCGGTCCGCCAATCCGCTGAATGACGCCGCTTTGATGGGCGCCGCGGAAAAATTGTTGCGCGACCTGCGGCCGGCTTTGTTGCTGATCACGCTCGGCGACCAGGGAATGCTGCTCTGCCAACGCGGCCAAAAGCCGCATCACATACCGACCATGGCCCGTGAGGTCTTCGATGTTTCGGGCGCGGGTGACACGGTCATCGCGTCGTTGACCCTGGCCATTGCCGCAGGCGCATCGCCGCTCGAAGCGGCGGTCTTTTCCAACCACGTGGCCGGGGTTGTCGTGGGCAAGGTCGGCACCGCCACCGTTTCGCCGCAGGAATTACTGGCCAGTTTCAAACACAAGGGATGAAGCTCCACACACCAAACTCCAAACACCAAAGAATCTCCAAGCTCCAAGCCTCAAACGAAGCGCGATACTCCCCGATGGACACACACAATGGCAGAACGTCGTTGAAGCTTGGGATTTGGGATTTCTTTGGAGCTTCGAGCTTGAATTTCAGTGTTTTGTGAAACGCGCTGTCTTTCTGGACCGCGACGGGACCCTCATCGAGGACAGGGATTATCTGAGCGGCCCGGATCAAGTTGTCCTTTTTCCCGGCGCCGCGGAGGCGTTGAAACGGTTGCAGGACGCCGGATTCAAGCTGTTCATCGTTACGAACCAGTCCGGCGTCGGCCGCGGCTGCTTCACTATGGCGGACGTGGAACGGGTGAATCAACGTTTGGTCGAACTGCTCGCAAAGAACGGCGCGCGCCTCGAAAAAATTTACATCGCGCCCGAAGCGCCGGAGCAGCCGAGTCGCGGACGCAAGCCCTCGCCGCAATTCCTCTTCGACGCACGCGACGAATTCGGCATCGACCTCGCGCAAAGCTATATGATCGGCGACAAGCTGAGTGATCTGGAATGCGGGTGGAATGCGGGGGTGAAGAAGAGCATTCTGGTGCGGACGGGAAATGGAGCGAAGCAGGAGGGCGATTCCACGGACATGCTTGCACGCGGTGCAGTCGTGGATGGCTTGAAGGAGGCGGCGGCGGAGATTTTGCGCTTGCCGACCCGCTGACCTTCCGAAAGCCTTTTCGACAATGAAACAATTCCCTGCGATTTGTTGTTTGATGGTTACTCTCGCGTTGCGGAAAGCAACGCCCTGATCTGTGCGCACGTTCGGGATCATCCCAGCTCGATACGCCTCAACCCGCTTTCCCGGCAAACCGTTGCATCCGATCGCGGGTAAGCCGCTCATCCAGCACGTCGTCGAACGGTGCAGGCTGGCGAAGTCGCTCAGCGAAGTCATCGTGGCGACGGATAATGCGCGCATTCGCGACGCGGCGCAGAAATTCTGCCGAGTCGAGATGACGCGCGCGGATCATCCGAGCGGTACGGACCGCATCGCCGAAGCCGCCACCCGTTGCGACGGCGACGCCGTGGTCAACATCCAGGGGGACGAGCCGTTGATGGACCCGAAGGTAATTGATGCTGTCGCTGCTGCGCTGGCAGACAACGAGATGTCCACCGCGGCCACGCTCATCAAAGACCCCGCTGAATACGACAATCCGAATGTTGTAAAAGTCGTTGTCAATTCCGCCGGAAGCGCCTTATACTTTTCCCGGCGCACGATCCCGTATCTGCGCGATGCCGCCAGTGGTTCGGCTGCCGAACAGTTGGCGGCGTTTCCTTTTTTGAAACATCTGGGCATCTACGGCTACCGGCGCGAGACGTTGTTGCGGCTGGTGAAATTTCCGGTTTCGCCGCTCGAAACCGCGGAGAAACTGGAACAGTTGCGCGCGCTGGAAAACGGGATTCTCCGCCGCCGCCTCCTTCAAGCCATCCACGACTGCACCGCGTGCAAGCATGTCCGTGGAATCGCCCTCCTGCTTCGCTCCATTTCCCGTCCGCACCAGAATGCTCTTCTTCACCCCCGCATTCCACCCGCATTCCAGATCACTCAGCTTGTCGCCGATCATATAGCTTTGCGCGAGGTCGATGCCGAATTCGTCGCGCCGCGGTGTCGCTCACAAACAACATTGCCGAGGGGCACGGCCGCTATCATTACCTCGAACAAATCAAATTCACATTGCAAGCGCGTGGCTCGTTGCAGGAGTTAATTGACGATTTGAATGTCTGCGACGACGGGCATTATCTTCCGGCGGATGAGATCGTCAGCTTGAAACAGCAAGGCTGGCGAGTTTATCAGTTGGTCAACGGCTACATCCGCTATTTGCGCGAGCGTAAAACGGGAGCCTCTGTGGCATTGCGCGAATCAACTCCTGCATACGGCATAACCGACGACGAACTTGACGCCATACTCGACGAACCGATTCAACGATTCAGCGATTCAACGATTCAACGATTCAACGAGCGGTGAAATACATTTTTGTCACAGGCGGCGTGGTGAGTTCGTTGGGCAAGGGCCTGACGGCCGCCGCGCTGGGCACCCTGCTCGAGAACCGCGGGCTGAAGGTCGCGCTGCAAAAGTTCGACCCTTACCTCAACGTGGACCCCGGCACGATGAACCCCTATCAGCATGGCGAGGTCTATGTGCTCGACGACGGCGCCGAAACCGACCTTGACCTCGGCCATTACGAACGGTTCACCAACGTCAAGCTCACCCGCTTCAACAACCTCACCAGCGGCCAGGTTTACCAGACCGTGCTCAACAACGAGCGCGAAGGAAAATATCTCGGCAAGACCGTGCAGGTGATTCCGCATGTCACCGACGAAATTCAGAACCGCATTCACCTCCTCGCCGATCAATCGAAGGCGGACGTCGTCATCACCGAAATCGGCGGCACTACCGGCGACATCGAGGGCTTGCCATTCCTCGAAGCCATCCGCGAGTTCGCGCTCGAAGCCGGGCACGGCAACGTGGTGTTCATGCACGTCACGTTTGTGCCCTTTATCAAGGCGGCGGGCGAACTGAAGACCAAGCCGACGCAGCAATCGGTCGCAAAACTGCGCGAAATCGGCATCGCGCCGCATATTTTGATCGCCCGTTGCGAACGTCCGCTCGACAAGGAACTGCGCCAGAAAATTTCGCTGTTCTGCAATGTCCCTTACGAAGCGGTCATCGAGGAGAAGGACGTTGACCACAGCATTTACGAAGTGCCGCTCATGCTTCAACGCGACCGGCTCGACGACCTCGTTTGCCGCCTGCTGCACCTCGACACGCCGACGGCGAACATGGCGCACTGGCAGGAGATCATCCGCAAACTCATCGCGCCGCAACACCGCGTCCGCATCGGTGTCGTCGGCAAATACATCGAACTGCAGGACGCCTACAAATCGGTTTACGAAGCGGTCATTCACGGCGGTGTGGCCAACGATTGCGGAGTGGAAATCGTGAAGGTGGACGCCGAAGACATCGAGCGCGAGGGCGCGGAAAAAATCTTGAGAGGACTCGGTGGTATCCTCGTGCCCGGCGGCTTCGGCGAACGCGGCATCGAAGGCAAAATCATGGCGGCGAAATACGCCCGCGAAAACAAACTTCCCTATCTCGGATTGTGTCTCGGCATGCAGATCGCCACGATCGAATTCGCCCGCAACGTGCTCAAACTGGACAAAGCGCATTCGACCGAGTTCGATCCCGACACACCACATCCGGTCATCGCGCTTTTGGACGAACAGAAAAAAATTACAAAAAAAGGCGGCACGATGCGGTTGGGCGCGCAGCCGTGCCAATTGGTGATGGGCTCGATGGCGGCCAACCTTTATGGCGCGTTCGTCGTCAACGAGCGGCACCGACATCGCTACGAATTCAACAATGCGTATCGCGACAAGTTTGAGAAGGCCGATTTCGTTTTCAGCGGGACGTCGCCCGACGGCAAGCTGGTCGAGGTGATCGAACTGCCGAACCACCCGTTCTTCATCGCCAGCCAGTTTCATCCCGAATTCCGCAGCAAGCCGCATCAGCCGCATCCGATGTTCAAGGGCTTCATCGGCGCCGCGCACGCGCACATTCATCACCGGCCGTTGTGAACGACCGGCCCAGGCATGGGACTGTTCCAACAAATTAACGGAGAGTCCCGAAAGCGTGGGCTGGAGTTTCTCGTCATTGGCGGACTCGCCGTGAACATGCACGGGTTCATGCGGGATACGGCTGACCTGGACCTGCTCGTCCGGCAGGAATCTCGCGACGAATGGGTGAATTTATTCTCCGAATTGGGCTACACTTTGTTCCGGGAAAGGCCCGTATTTTGCCAACTCGACCCACCCCAGGCCGGCGCCTGGCCGGTGGACCTCATGTTTGTTCGCGAGCCGACGTTCAGGGAGATTTTCAATTTCGGACTGACAGCCGAAATGTTCGGCGAACGGCTTCTGATTCCGACCCTTGAACACCTCGTCGCGCTCAAACTGCACGCCTTGAAACACGGCAGGATTGAGCGGTATCTCAAGGACTATCTTGACGTTGAAGGCCTGGTGCGAACGAACAAGATTGACCTGCGTCAGGAGAAAATTCGTGAACTCTTTCTGAAGTATGGCACTCTGGACGTGTATGAAAAAATATCCCGAACCACCGCCCGAAAATGAATGGCGCCTCAACGAGGAGGCTGCGAGCGCACATCTTGAACTGCCCGTGGATCCGGACTTTCTTTCGCTGCCACCTCGAATTGACCCTCAGGCGATGTTGCGGCGAATCGAAGAGAATCTTCCGTGGCGCAGCACCCGACCCGGCGAAAAAGAGCGACGCTTCGCGGAAAAGGTCGGCGAAGAATTCGTTCTGTGAAACCGCTGCGACATCCGGATTCTCTCTTCAACGGCTTCATCGCCGCGGCGCACCCGCACATTCATCATCGGCCGCTGTGAAACGGGACGGGTCATGTTCGAGCCAAACAAATTGGAGGTGAGCGTGAGACCAGATAAGTCCTATGGGACAGATTCGTCTCATCTGCGGCGGCCCTCCCATGCCTGAACGCTTCATTCCTCCGCACGGCGGCTACGAGAACTTGCTTTCTTATCGGAAGGCCGAGATAGTTTACGACGCCACGGTCAAATTCTGTGACCGGTTCATAGACAAGAAATCCCGCACTCACGACCAGATGGTGCAGGCGGCGCGTAGCGGCAACAAAAACATTGCCGAAGGCAGCCAGGCCTCCGGCACTTCAAAGGAAACAGAGATCAAGCTGGTTAACGTCGCGCGCGCCAGCCTGGAGGAACTGCTGGGCGATTATCGGGATTTTCTTCGGCAGCGTGGCTTGCGGCTCTGGGAAAAGGATTCCAAGGAAGCTCTGTTCGTGCGGAAGCTTGGCGCAAAAAAAGATGCGTCATATGATTCTTTTAAGACCTATATCGAGTCTCGGCCACCCGAAGTAGTTGCCAACATCCTCATTTCTCTGATCCACCAGACCAACTACCTGCTCGACCAACAACTGCGCCAGTTGGAAAAAGCCTTTCTACAGGAGGGCGGTCTGCGCGAACGCATGACCCGCGCACGCCTGGCCGAACGCGCCCGCCAAAACCAGCCTGTCCCAAAACCTCAAATCGAAAAGAAATGAGGCGCTGGCGGAGGCGCTGCAAAACATCGCCTCCGAAACGGCAGCCGAGCCGGGGAAATCAAAAAATGAATGAACTCAATTCCAACGCGCCACGCAAGCGCGTCTTGAAAAGGCGGCTGGTTATCCTTTCCCTGGTCCTGCTGGCGGTGGTTGGTCTGGTTGTTTGGCTGACTGGCGGATTCAATCACGAGCCGCTACACAAGGGCAAACCGATCAGTTATTGGGTGGATCGCGCATGCACTTACGATGGCACTGGAGAGGACGGAACAGATGCCACGGAGCGCTGCCGCGAAGTCAAGACCATCGGCCCCACCGCGGTGCCTTACTTGGTGGCCAGGCTACGAACTTCAAATTGGTGGGGTAGTAAATGGCTTTGGTTGCGGGCGCGTCTTCCCGCGGGGATACAGCAGAGTTTTTCCGACACCCGTTCGGCCGACGAGATTCGGTATGGAGCGGCGAGAACGCTTTCGTTGTTTGGCGCGGACGCGAAGCCCGCGGTTCCTGATTTGGCCCGGCTCCTGCCCCGCATACCTCACCCGGTCATCGACGCACTGGCGGCGATCGGCCCCGGCGCCAGGGAAGCATTGCCCGTTCTGCACGCTACGCTGACCAACCAAGACGTTTCACTGCGCGTTGAAGTCGCGACAGCCTTGTGGCACATCGGACGGGAAACAAATTTGGTTCTGCGAATCGGCACCAACGCGCTGGTTCCCGGCACGAGCGATGGAGCAGCGATGAACGCGAGCTATCTCCTGTCGCTGTTGCGCAGCGCGGCGGCGCCCGCGGTACCGTTTGCGCTCAATGTGCTTCGCGACACAAACCGTTCGCCCGATACGCGCGCCAACGCGGCGAGCGTTCTGGGTGCAGCGCGAGTTTCCAGTCCTGAAATTCGCGCAGCGCTACTGGACGGCACGAGAGTCGAACAACCCGAAATCCTCCGGAGCAACTGCGCGATGGCTTTGTGGCGGCTCGATTCGGAATTCGCGCCGTTCGCCACTCGGGTTGTGCTGGAACACAGCATCGCTTTAAAGAGGCAATTTCCCCAAAGCGAACAGGATTTCACTGCCTGGCTGGAAACGCGCGACCTTGATCCCAATGAAAGCATCCCGACGTTGAAGCGGTTGCTCGAGAGCGATTCATCCGACATGCGGAAGGAGGCCGGCAGCGCGCTTGAGAGGATTGAAGCCAAATCTAAAGAAGGAACGAACCAATGACTTATCCTGAAGCCATCCAATTCCTCTACGGCCTGCGGTTGTTCGGCCTCAAGTTCGGCTTGGAAAACACGTTCAAGCTCGCGGCGCTGGCGGGGAATCCGCAGGAGAAACTGCGCTTCATTCACGTCGCCGGGACGAACGGCAAAGGCTCAACCTGCGCGATGCTGGAAAGCATTTATCGCGCGGCGGGATTGCGCGTCGGATTGTTCACCTCGCCGCATCTGGTGTCGTTTCGCGAACGAATTCAGGTGAACCGCCGGCTCATCCGAGAAGCGGATGTCGTGCGGCTGGTCGAGCAGTTGCGTGAGCAATGTAGGACAGGCTTCCAGCCTGTCTCAACTGTCAAGTCGCCCGGACCGGAACAGGGCGACAGGCGGGACGCCTGTCCTACGTTTTTTGAAGTCGTGACGGTGATGGCGTTGCGTTACTTCGCGGAGCAGAAGTGCGACCTGGTGATTTGGGAGACCGGCATGGGCGGGCGGCTGGATGCGACGAACATCGTCACACCGCTGGCCAGCGTCATCACCAACATCCAGTTCGATCACCAGGAATGGCTCGGCGACACGCTGGCAAAAATCGCTTACGAAAAGGCCGGCATCATCAAGCCCGGCGTGCCGGTTGTCACGGCCACGGACGCGCCGGAAGCGCTGGAGGTCATCGTCAAAACCGCGCGCGAAAAGAACGCGCGCCTGACCAAAGTAGGACAGGCTTCCAGCCTGTCTCTGGCAACCCGGACGGCCGCGCTACCTTTGCCCGGCGAACATCAACGGCTCAATGCCGCGCTGGCAATTGCGACGGTCGAAGTGGCGCGAGACAAAATTCCCGTGAGCGACGACGCGATTCGGATCGGTCTGGAAACAGTTGAATGGCCCGGACGATTGCAGTTGGTCAAAATGAAGTCGGGCCAAACCTTCCTGCTCGATGGCGCTCACAACCCCGCCGGTGCGGCGGCGTTGCGCGACGCGCTTCGAAGCGAAAGCGTCCGCGCGGCCATTTCGGCGGGTTTGACCGAGGCGCACCGTAAACACTGCCGGCAGGATGCCAGCGCTACGTTGATTCTCGGCGTGCTGGAGGACAAGGATTGGCCGCGCGTGTGCGAAACGCTCGCCCTGTTGGCCACGCGCATCCTGCTCGCTCCCGTGCACAGCGAACGCACGGCCTCGCCCGGCGCCTTGCGCGAAGCGTGCTTGAAATCGAATCCGGCCGCGCAAACCATCGCTTGTGGTTCGCTCGCCGATGCGCTAAAGCTGGCGACCAACGACCCGTTTGTCCTTATCACCGGCTCGCTTTATCTGGTCGGTGAAGCGATGGAATTGCTCGGACTTTCGCCGGCGCCATCCGGAAGCGAACGCGAGTTGAATGAATGGACCGCGAAGAAATGACAAATGACGAAATCCGAAGGCCGAAGGAAGATGGAATGACGAAGCCCGAACCGCTGCATAATCATCGCTCAGCGCCGCGCCTTTTTGGATTTCGGACATTCTTTCGTCATTCGTCATTCGTTATTCGTCATTTCCCGGCGCTGGCGGCCGCATTGTCTATCACGGGCTGCGTGACCGACAAAGCTCCTGAGGACTCCTCGACCACCAGACTGGTTTATCCCCTCACACGCAGGACAAACGTCGTGGACGATTATCACGGCGTGAAAGTCGCCGACCCGTATCGCTGGCTGGAAGACGACCATTCACCCGAAACCAAGACGTGGGTTGAAGCCGAGAACAAGGTCGCTTTCGGCTACCTGGAACGGATTGCAGACCGCCCGGCCATGAAGGAACGGTTGACCAAACTGTGGAATTACGAGCGTTACGGCGTGCCGTTCAAACAGGGCGGACGCTACTTCCTCACGAAGAACGACGGGCTGCAGAACCAAAGCGTGCTTTACACACTGGCGGCGCTGGACGGCGGGCCGGCGCTGTTGCTCGACCCGAATAAGCTGTCCGCCGACGGCACGGTGGCGTTGAAAAGCTATGACATCACGGAGGACGGCAATCTCATGGCCTACGCGCTTTCCGCCGCCGGCTCGGACTGGGAGGAGATTCACGTGCGCGACGTGCGAACGGCAAAGGACTCGCCCGACCTCGTTCGGTGGGTGAAATTTTCCGGCGCGTCCTGGACGAAGGATGGCAAGGGATTTTTTTACTCACGCTACGACGAACCGACCGAAGAGGCCCGGCTGACCAAGGCCAATTTCTTCCACAAACTCTATTATCATCGCCTCGGCACGCCGCAGGCCGAGGACAAGCTGGTTTATCATCGGCCCGATCACAAGGATTGGAATTTCAACGGAGGGGTGACCGACGATGGCCGCTATCTGGTGATCACAGCCACGCAAGGCACGGACCCGAAGAACCGCGTATTGTACCAGGATTTGCAGGCACCCGACGCGCCGGTGATCGAGCTGCTGATGGACTTCGACGCGGATTACACGTTCATCGACAACGACGGGCCGGTCTTCTGGTTCAAAACCGACCTCCAGGCGCCACGTGCCAGGGTCATCGCCATCGACCTCACCAAACCACACCGGGAAAACTGGAAGGAAATCATTCCCGAAGCTGCCGAAACGCTTTCTCACGTTGCGACTGTCAACAACCAGTTTATTGCGATGTACCTCAAGGACGCACACAGCCAGGTTAAAGTCTTCGATCTCGCAGGCAAGTTCGTGCGCGAGATTGCTTTGCCCGGCATCGGCTCAGCCGGAGGCTTTGCCGGCAAACGGTCCGACACCGAAACGTTTTACTCCTTCACCAGTTTCACCGTGCCGGGAACGATTTTCCGCGCCGACATGAAATCGGGCGCGAACACGGCCTTTCGCGAACCCAAAGTCGCCTTCGACCAGGACAAGTACGAGACGCGCCAGATATTTTACTCGAGCAAAGACGGCGCGCGCGTGCCGATGTTCATCACACACAGGAAGGGACTGAAACTCAACGGCAGGAATCCGACGTTGTTGTACGGCTATGGCGGCTTTGACATCAGTCTCACGCCCGGCTTTTCCGTCGCCAACCTGGTCTGGATGGAAATGGGCGGCGTGTATGCCGTGCCGAACCTGCGCGGCGGCGGCGAATACGGCGAGGATTGGCACCAGGCCGGCATGAAGTTGAAGAAACAAAATGTGTTCAATGACTTCATTGCCGCCGCGGAATGGTTGATCGCCAACAAATACACAAGACCGGACAAACTCGCGATTTCCGGCGGGAGCAACGGCGGACTACTGATCGGCGCGGTGCTGAATCAGCGCCCCGATTTGTTTGGGGCGGCGCTGCCGGCCGTTGGCGTGATGGACATGCTGCGGTTCCAGAAGTTCACCATCGGCTGG
The DNA here is from genome assembly GCA_003219345.1 of Verrucomicrobiota bacterium. Lineage (GTDB taxonomy): Bacteria > Verrucomicrobiota > Verrucomicrobiia > Limisphaerales > AV2 > AV2. The sequence goes on along the minus strand of QHOP01000436.1, from coordinate 6,121 downwards.
GCCTGGACTTCCGATTACGGCTCGTCGGACAACCCGGAAGAGTTCAAAGCCATTTACGCTTACTCGCCATTGCACAACATCAAGCCCCGCAGAAAATATCCCGCCACGCTGATCACAACGGCCGACCACGACGACCGCGTGGTGCCGGCGCACAGTTTCAAATATGCCGCGACGCTCCAGGCCGCGCAGGCCGGCAAGGCTCCCATCTTGATCCGGATCGAAACGCGGGCCGGCCACGGCGCGGGCAAACCGACCGCCAAGCTGATTGAGGAAGCGGCTGACAAGTGGGCGTTCCTGGCGCGCGAGCTCAAGATGAAACCGTCCAGGAAATGACCAATTCCTGAATCCGAATGACAACAGAGTGATTCTTGGGTTCAATGCGCGCGCCTGGTCCCAAAATGATTACCACGCCTAAAATCGAGGCCGTCACGTTCGATGTGGGTGGCACGCTCATCCAGCCTTGGCCGTCGGTCGGACACATTTACGCTGAGGTGGCCGCCCAGCACGGGTTGAAAAACCTTTCGCCAGAGAAATTGAACAAAAACTTCGCCGCGGCCTGGCGCGCGAAGAAAAATTTCCAGCACACCAGGGAGGGCTGGGCAGACATCGTGGACCAGACATTCGCCGGGCGGTGCGCACCGCCGCCGAGTCGGAGTTTCTTCCCGGCCATCTACCAGCGCTTCGCCGAAGCGGACGCGTGGCGGATTTATGACGATGCGTTGCCCGCGCTCGAGGCACTGGCTTCAAGGGACATTCCACTGGCAGTGATTTCGAACTGGGACGAACGTTTGCGACCGCTCCTCCAGCAATTCCAGCTCGACCGCTATTTTGAAACCATCGTCGTCTCGTGCGAAGTCGGCTTTGCCAAACCGTCGCCGGTAATTTTTGAGCACGCAGTCAAAAAGCTGGGACTCGTTCCCGACCGGATCTTGCATATCGGCGACAGCGCCGAGGAAGACGTTGCGGGCGCAAAAGCTGCCGGCGTCAGGGCGCTGTTAGTTGACCGCGATAATACGACCGGTGACGCCGCGCGAATTGGTTCGCTTCGTGATCTCGAAGTTTTTCTTTACCCACCCTGAGTCAGTGTGTCACGGGAGGTCGTGAAATTTTTTCCCGCATTTCTCCCATCGCCGCGGTAATTCATCGCGGAATTCATTTTTTTTAAGCTGCAATTTTTCAGGCCGGGGGACGGCGGAAGGGGCTGCGATGGTGGCGGCTGATGAGGCCAAAACCGTACCAAACCAGGAAGCTTCGCCCGCGAACGCGATCGCTTAGCGATTGCAAGAATAACGTTCGCAATTAAACTGGGGGCGTTGAACGCACCCGCGGGTTGCGGCTGCCGGCAGACGGGACAAACTATGGCGGTAGAGTTCAGGGATTATTACAGGATTTTGGGCGTCGAACGTACAGCGAGCGACGAGGAGATTCGCAAGGCCTTCCGCAAACTCGCGCGACAATACCATCCCGACGTCGCCAAAGACAAAAAGACCGCCGAAGAAAAGTTCAAGGAAATCAACGAGGCCTACGAAGTCCTCAGCGACCCGGAGAAGCGGAAGAAATATGACGAACTCGGGGCGAATTGGAAACAGGGCGCGGAGTTTCGTCCGCCGCCGGGGTGGGAGCAGCGCGCGCGCCGTTCCGGCGGTGGCGCGGCACCAGCCGGCGATTTTGAGTTTCATTTCGGCGGCACGGGTTTCAGTGATTTCTTCGAGCAATTCTTCAGCTCAAGGGGCGGTCGGAGGAGCGGCGCCGGCTTTCCCGATGGGTTTGAGGAGCATTCGCAACGAGGCCGGGACGTGGAGGCCGACATCGATAAAGAATCGCTCCTGTCCGGAGTGTCAGGGGACTGGGCGAACGAGCAAAATTCAAAACTACCAGGTTAAAATTCCCGCTGGCGTTCGCGAAGGTCAGCGCCTCCGATTGGCCGGTCGCGGGGAGGCTGGGGTCGGGCGCGGTTCGGCCGGCGATTTGTTTCTGCGCGTTCGCTTCGCGAAACATCCTGACTATCGCGCGGAAGGCGACGACTTGTACTACGATCTTGACCTCACCCCGTGGGAAGCGGTGCTCGGCACAAAAGTCTCCGTGCCGACGCTCGGCGGCCGGGTCAGCATCAAAATACCTCCAGGCGCGCAGAACGAACAGAGAATGCGCGTTCGCAGCCAGGGATTGCCGCAGCGCGGCGGCGGCCGCGGCGATTTGTATGTCGTGCTGCGCGTCCAGGTGCCCGAGCGGGTGACGGAGCGCGAGAAGGCGTTGTGGGAGGAACTGGGGCGCGAATCCCGTTTCAATCCGCGGGACTAGACCAACTGCCAAAAGAAATTTCCGAAATGAAACCGAATGTCGAATGTCCAGCGGCTCCCCTCACCCTTCCCACTCCCCTCATCGGATGAGGGGAGTGCCCGCACAGGACATTGATTGGAAATTACCTTTGGCAACCAGTATAAACCGATTGTCACAAATCATTTCCGATTCCCATCTTCCTGCGTCTTTGCGTCAACCTTTCCATCCGGCGCAACGACGATTTCGCGGGTGCCGCGGGGAACTGGAACCGTAACGCTGGCGCCGCCGGGCCATTGGACAGCCAGTGCCTTCGGTTCGCCGCTCGCGGCCAGTACCAGGCTCGGCGAGTCCTGCGACCAGTATCCGCCACCGGCATGGACTTCATGAGCGGGACCGCAACGTCCGTTCGCCTCGATCAATCGAACCACCGCCCCGACGGCGTAAGGATTTCCCGGAGGCCCTTTCAGGCGAACGCGCAAACCGGCTCGGGCGCCCACGTTGCGATAGAGCCGGGTTGTGTTTCCATTTTGCCCAACGACGAGATCGAGCCGCCCGTCGTGATCGTAGTCACAGAGCGCCGCGCCCCGGCCTTCACCGTAGATTTTCAGCCCGCTCGCCTGGCCTTGGATTGCCTTTAGTCCGCCCCGTCCGTCGCCTTTGAGCCACAACCCGCGTCCGGCATCGTAACGGGAAGTGTCTGAGGAAACCGCGAAGAAGTTCTGGCTCACGAAAATATCCTCGTTGCCATCGCCGTCCAGATCGCCGACGACGATCCCAAAAACGGGCGACCACTGCGCCTCCATCGGCAACGGCTGGGGCTCAAAGTGGTCTCCGCGGTTCAAGAAGACCATGCTGTCGAGCGTGGTGACGACCTGGTCCTTCATCCGCGCCAGCCGACTCCCCAGAAAGTCGCTCACACCGGCAGCGCTGAACGCGGTGAAACTGTCGTAGCGTTCTTTGATGAACGGAAAACTCCCCGACAAGGTTTCCCAATCGCGCCACGGAACGATCTTCTTCCGGTCGCGGTCGTAGTAGGCTTCGATCAATTCCACGACACCGTCGCCGTACAGATCGCCGTAGTACAAATGCAGCGACTCGCCGAGATGACTCTGGTATTTGGTGTTGCGCCCCCAGTTTCCAGCCACGAGATCGAGCCGACCGTCTCCGTCGATATCGCCGGCGGTGACGCTGTTCCACCAGCCCGGATACTTTCCGAGCCCGAGCTGCGTGGTGGCTTCACGGAACTTTCCTTGTTGATAGCGAAAGATGCGGATCGGGCCGCCTTCGCAGGCGAGCGCCAATTCAGGCAAGCCATCGCCATCCAGGTCAGTCCAGATCGCGCCGCTGACCAGCCCGACTTTTGCCAAGGCTAGACTGGCCTCCGCGTCCAGCCGGAGCGTTCCGCCATCATTGCGGAAGAAGAGAGACGAGGCGGGTTCCGGGTAGCGACCCGAAATAACGCGTCCGCCGACAAATAAGTCCAGGTCGCCGTCGCCATCCACGTCAGCCAACGCCAATGGCCCCGTGCTCGACGCTTCTCCAAACAGGCTGTCGCTTATCGTCCGGGTGGCACAATCGTATTGGCGCACCACCGCACCGTTGGTGAGGCCATCCTCGTAGCTGGCCGATCCGATCAATAACGCGGGCCTGCCCGGCGCCTGGTCCCAGCCCAGCACGGACGTTTGGTCCCGCGTCGTAGATGCGCCGAGTGCGGGCCCTGGCAGAAGGATGAAACCTCCGTGGCCATCGTTCCTGAACACTGCCAGTGTTCCGCCGCGACCACTCCCAACAATCAAGTCTTCCCATCCGTCTCCATCGACATCGAACCAGGTGACGCCGGGACCGAGTTGGCTCAGTTTGCGCGGCAACAACGGCTGTCGCTGAAAATCATCGAACGGCTCGTCGATGTGTGTGTGCCGAATCAGCTCGCTGACATCGACAAACATTGGCGGGGGCTTCAGTTGCGAAGGGGGAGAAAGCGGCTTCGCTCCGGCTTCGTCAATTTCATAAACCCGGTTGGCACGAACATGTTGAACAACGCTATGTCGGCTGCTGCGCCAGTTGATCTCGATCGTCATCTCGTTGGTCAAAGTGCCCGCCGCAAACGTTCGCACGGGGTCGTCGCCCGACAAATAGCGTCCGCCGCAGATGACCTCCTGGCTTTGCAACGGAACTGCGCCGCCGAAGAGCTTGATTTTTGCGCCGATGCCCTGCGTGTTGGGCGGCAACCCTCGCAACCGCACGGCGACTCGCGGTCGAACCGAATCATTTCGATAGATCAGCGGCGGGCCATTCAGGCAGTTGACCGCGAGGTCCAGGTCACCGTCATTGTCCAGGTCCGCCAGACACATCCCCTGGGCTATTTGCGCTGAATCAAAACCCCAGGAGCGCCCGACCTCCTCGAAGGTCAAAGCGCCGCCATTGTGAAAAGCGAAAAGCGGGGTTTCGAGTTTCGGAAAGAGTTTTCGCAAACGCAACTGTTCGCGCCAGGACATCCGCTTTTCTTTCTTGAGCCGGTCGATGCGACGGGCGACATCGATGTTCTGGGCATCGCGACCGTGACCCGTTGTTATCAGCAGGTCCTCGAATCCGTCCAGGTCCACATCCAGAACAACCGGGCACCAGGACCAGTCGGACGCTTCGACGCCGCTGAATTGGGCAACTTCGGAGTAGGTGCCGTCACCACGGTTCCAGAACAGCGTGTTCCGCGAATATTGCGGACGGCCGTCCACCGCGCGGCCACGCAGGGGAGGCATTGTTCGCTCGGACAGTTGCACTTGCCGACGCACATGTTCGCGGCTGAGCATGTCAGCAACGAAAAACTCGTCGTGCCCGTCGCGGTCCAGGTCGGCGAAGTCCACGCCCATGGAGAACAAGCTGGTATGCCGCAACGCCAATCGCGGAATGGCCCTGAAATGGCCGCGACCATCGTTGATCCAGATGCGGTCTTCGGACTGAAAATCGTTGCAGACGTAAATATCCGGAGCGCCGTCTTCGTTCAAGTCGCGGAACATGACCGAAAGGCCCCAATCATAGGGTGGTGCTTTGATCGGCCGGCCTTCCTCATCCAAAAAGTCTCCGTTCGTCCAGCTCAACGGGACAAACTTCCCATGACCGTCGTTGTGATAGAGCACGTCGGCTTCACCGTTCTCCAGAACCCCGGAAACGGGATCAACCGTAAATCGTCCTCGCAAATCCGGGGCGGTCACCGGGCGGCCGTCCACCGCCAGCAACTCGTATTGATTGTTCGCGGTTGAGACTCGGTACTTCTTGTCCGGCTCGTCACGGAAAGTCGTCGCCCGGTAATTCGCCACATAAAGGTCCAGGAACCCGTCGCCATCAACGTCGGCCAGCGCGAGCGACATGCTGCCGGTGCTGCCCCCAAGACCCGCCGGCGCGGTGGCTTCACGAAAATGTCCCTGCCCGTCGTTCAGAAAAAGTCGCGTGCCACGGCCGAAGCCGTTCACCAGCAAATCCAGATCGCCATCCCCATCGACGTCCGCGAACACGGCGCCGGTGGACGCTTGATCGGCGCAGGCGACACCGGCTTCCGCGGTGACCTCCACAAACTTCCAGTTGCCGAGGTTGCGATACAGCGCGTTGGGCCGCTCAAGGCCGCAAAAGTAGAGATCGCACAAGCCGTCGCCGTCCACGTCCCCGGCAGCGACGCCGGAGCCGTTCAGATAAATCTGGTTCGTGAGCGCTCGCTCTTCGGCAAGCGCATTCGTAAAAAGAATGCCCGTCTGATTCGCGGGAAGGGCGGTGAAGCCGGTTTTTCCCTTTGCCGCAAATGTCAGCGGCGCGCAACGATGATCTTCGTGCGGCTGCCAATCGAGCGCGC
>QHOP01000530.1 GCA_003219345.1 Verrucomicrobiota bacterium | reverse complement strand
CGACGATCGCGACCAGCAGCACGCGCCGCAAAGCGCAGTTGCTCGCGAATCGGCCTGATCTCAACGTCGTCGAAATCCGCGGCAATGTCGTTACCCGACTGCAAAAGCTGGATGGCCAGGAGGAGATCGACGCAGTCGTTCTGGCAGCGGCGGGGCTGGAGCGCTTGAGTTTTCGCATCACGTCCGAAGGCCGTTTGCAGGGCGACGCTGTGCCGGACGGTTTGCTGGCCACGGTTTTAGAACCCGAGATCATGCTGCCGTGCGTGGGGCAGGGCGCTCTCGGCATTGAAATCCGCGAAAACGACGAGCGCGTGGCCGTCATCTGCGAGCGGCTGGATCATTTCAATACCCGCCAGTGCGTGGCGGCGGAGCGTGCTTTCCTCGGCGCGATGGGCGGAGGTTGTCAAAGTCCAATCGCCGCTTATGCCGAGGTGGTTGGCGATCAGGTCCGTCTTCGGGTGGTCTCGTTCCAAGGCGGGACTCCGCGACGGGGAGAAGCCAAACGCGGCCTCAAAGAGCCAACCGCTCTCGGTGAGGAATTGGCTGCGGCTCTACGAGAATGAGATGCACTGCTGGGCGCTGGTTTGGGATGCCGTGCGGGAACTAAACCCCGCATCTCGCAGGTCAGGGCAGCTCACTGAATCGGTAGAACCGCTTCAGCACGTTATCTCCGGTGGCGTCAGTGAAGCCTGCCGTTGTGGATTGAGCCACATTGGTGAATGAGGGGAACCATTCTGAAAGGTTCGGTGATATTTCCACCACATTCGTTCTGCCCGGTGTCAAGCCGACCAGGGTAAAGCGAAACTGTCCATCGGTCGGGAGGGCCGGCGACGTCAACTGGCGGCTGTTTGGTGAGACGACGTTTGTCCGAAACAAATCGCTGAGGCTGGTCGCGTTCGCGGCATCGTAGAGAGACGGTTGCACGCCGAAGACCGCCTGCATCGTGCGCAACGTTGAGGCGTGGGTGTAACGGTTCCTGCTCGCATAGCCGCCTCCTTTGGCCAGGGGCGAAACCACGATCATGCCGATGGGGCCCTGCAACGCGCCGCCTGTGCCTTCGTCCCAGGTGATGAAAATGGCGCCGTTGTTTTGGTAAGCGGGCGAGGCGAGGATTTTGGGGACCGCGCCGGCCAGCCAGTTGTCACCGTTTCGGATGCGGTCAGACGTGGCGCATCCCGATGAATTGTGCATGTCGTCGCAGAGATTGGGCGTGATGAAATTGTACCGCGCCACAGCATTGTTGGTCAGGTCCGCCGCCAGTTCTTGGAAAGGCCTGATGTGGGAAATGCAATAGTTGGCGTTCGAGATGATGTCAGTGAAATAAACAAACGGATTGTGATAGGCCGCGTAAAGTCCGGTGCTGGAGAGCGGGCAATTCGTGCCGCTGATGTTTTCCTGGTAACTCTTCCATGAGATGTCGGCGTTGGTCAGCAGCGTGACCAGGTGATTGGTGGAGCTGAAAGTGTGCGCGCTCGGATCGTTGCTGTCCAGAACACCGAAGTTGGTGCCGGCTTCGAGCCAGAGATAATTAGGCAGGCTGCCCGGCAGTCCGGGCGGGGTGTAATACTGCTCGCAATACGACGCCATCGGCAGCAGCGTGGTGTTGAGGTAAGGCGCCGATGGGTTGCCCTTGAGTGCCGACCAGTTCACATTTTCCATCACGATGAGGAAAACAGTCTGCACGTTAGTCAGCGTGCTGGTCCGGGCACTTGCGATGAAGAAAAGCATGAACCACGTTATCAGGCAAAAGGCTGGAGAACGCAGGCGCGGTTTACGTTTTGATTCCATGTATCAAATTTTCGACGGCGTGTCCGATCATCCGGGGCACGCGCGGCCCGAGCGCGGCGGTGGGCGACCCGGCGCCAGGCAAACGGCAACAAGCACCCGTTCGGCAAAGTGATCCTGGTCACGCTCTGAAAGAGTGAATCACCTCTTCAGCGAAATTCCAAGGCGCGATAAAAGCGCGGTCTCCTGCCGCTGTCGGCGGTGTCGATGAAACTGAGCGCATTGGTCGTCGCGATATTGGTCTTGAGAGGAAGCCAGACGAACAGGTTACTCGACGTTTGAATCACGTTTTTTCTGCCTGCGACGAGTCCCGTCAAAGTCAAATGCGTCACGCCGGTCTTGGCATCCTGGAGAGCCGAGAGCTTCAAGCCGTCGTTGAGGAACAAATCGCTCAGGTCAGTGGCGTTGGCCGCATCGCCCAACAACGGTCCCACGCCGAAGATTTCCTGCAGCGTTCGCAGCAATGAGCTGTGGGTGTAATCGATGTTGTTGCTGTAGCCACGCCCTTTGGCCAGGGGTGAAAGCAAAATCAATCCGATCGGGCCGTTGCTGTCTTCATCCCAGGTGATGAAAAGCGCTCCCTTGTTGCGGTAGGCGGCCGACGACAGAATTGCGGGCAGCTCACGCGCGAGCCAGTCGTCGCCCTGTTTTTCTTTGCTGCCGCTGCCGGAGGCGAGGCTGTGCATGTCGTTGGTGAGGTTCGGCGTGATGAAGTTGTAGCGGGCCACGGCGTTGCGTTGCAGATCAGCGGCCAGTTCCGAATAGGGGCGGACATGACTGGCGAGACGCGCCTGATCGTTCGCGACGTCGTCGAAGAAAACGAACGGATTGTGACGGGCGACGTAGGGGCGGTCGTCGTTCCTCGGGTCGTCGTTTGGGTTGTAACTCTCCTGATAAGTCTTCCAGGAGATGCCTGCCTTTTCGAGCTGCGTGACCAGGTGGTTGGTCGAGCTGATATGATTTATAGCCGGCAATTCGTCGTCGAGGATGCCGAAGTTGGTGCCGGCTTCGAGCCAGATATAATTCGGCTCGCTCGGTTGCAGGTCGTTCGGCGTGAAGTATCGCTCCGCGCGCGACGCCATCGGGAGCAGCGTGTTATTGATATAGGGACAGTCGGCGTTGCCGTGGATTTGGTCCCAGCCTTTATTTTCCATCAGGATGAGGAAAACGGTCTGGATATTGGTGAGCTGACTGCTCTGTGCCCGAAAGGCGGGCGACAGCAGAATTCCGCAGCTCAATACCGCGAGATGAACCAGGCGTTTTATTGCTCGAAGGCCTTTCAAACCT
>QHOP01000529.1 GCA_003219345.1 Verrucomicrobiota bacterium | reverse complement strand
CCAACCTATCATTACGCGGCAACCTACAAATCAATCAGTCAGTCTCGGCGCCAACGTGAGTTTCCGAATCACCGCCACCAGCACCAATCCGCCGCTCAGTTACCAGTGGCGCTTCCAAGGCGCAGACATTTCCGCGGCCATTACCAACTCTCTCTCCATGACCAACGTCCAACTGACCAATGCGGGAGGTTATGATGTGGTGGTAGCTGATGTTTCCGGGTCGATGACCAGCAAGTCCGCGGTGCTCGACGTCGATCCCACGTTCACCAAAATCACGACCGGACCCGTCGTGACTGACGGCGGCAGCTCGGCGCAGGGCGCCTGGGCGGATTACGACGGGGATGGCTACTTGGATCTCTTCGTCTCAAACAGCGGTGGAGGCCCCCTGGGAAAGAACTTTCTTTATAGGAACAACGGCGACGGCACTTTTACCAAGGTCACGACGGACATTATTGTGACCGAGGCCACCGATTCCCACGGCGGCGCCTGGGGAGACTACGACAACGATGGTTACCCGGATTTGTTTGTGCCCGGTAACGGCTCTCGAAATGATTTGTTGTATCGAAATAACGGCGATGGCTCGTTCACCAGAATCACGACCGGACCCGTCGTCACCAGCGGGCAATTTGCCTCTGGCGGCGCTGCTTGGGCAGACTTCGACAATGATGGCTACCTGGATTTGTATGTCCCGACGTTCAATCCCAGTCCCACAGTGAACCGGTTCTTCCGTAACAACGGCGATGGCACCTTCAGCCGCATCACGAGTGGTCCTCCCGTCCGCGAATCCGGAGATTGGGCGGTTGCGGCCTGGGGGGACTACGACAACGACGGACAAATCGACTTGTTCGTCAGTCAGTACGGTGGGAACAACGCCGTATATCGAAACACCGGTCACGGATCTTTCACCCGAATTTCTGCTGGCAGGATTGTCAACGATGGCGGTAATTCGATTGGCTGCGGCTGGGCGGATTACGACAATGATGGGTTCTTCGATTTGTTTGTGGCCAACGGTGGTCCAAGTTCTTGCCCGCGACCTCGGGGCCTGGGCTACTTGCGCCTGGGGCGACTACGACAATGACGGATTCGTTGACCTGTTCGTGGTCAACCAAGTCACGAAGAACGCGCTTTATCACAACAACGGGGACGGCACCTTCACGAAGGTTACGACCGGCAGTCCGGCAAACGACGGCAACTCTTTCGGATGTTCCTGGGGGGACTTTGACAACGACGGTTTCCTTGATCTTTTCGTGGCCAACGGCTACGGCGTATCCGCCCAAAACAACTTTCTCTACCGAAACAACGGCAACAGTAACGCTTGGTTGAAGGTCAAGCTGGTGGGCACGCAGTCCAACCGCTCGGGGATCGGCGCAAAAATCCGCGTCACCGCAAAAATTCGGGGCAACTCGACACTGCAATTACGCCAAATTTCCGGTGGCACTGGTGGCCAGAGCACATTGCTGGCCCACTTCGGCCTGGGCGACGCTACAAATGTTGACATCCTGCGGATCGAGTGGCCATCGGGCACAGTCCAGGAGTTTCATGAGGTGCCTGTAAAACAGTTTCTGACAATGACCGAGCCGCCGCGACTGCAAGCGGAAGCGCTATCGTCCGACGGTTCATTCCACTTGCTTCTCACCGGTGGAGTCGGTTTCCGCTATGAAATTCAGACTTCAAGTGATCTGAAGAAGTGGATGCCCTGGATGACGCTGACCAACACCAACCGCACGATGACGGTTCCTGATCCGGCTCCGACGAAGTCTCCGCACCAATTCTACCGGGCGATAGGGGAATAAAAAGTAGGACAGGCGTCTCGCCTGCTGTTTTTGACCATCGCTCACAAATGACTTTGGAAAAAATATGAAAACAGGCCATTGTTCAAAATCTCCTGTGCCTCCGATCCGACAGTCTATGGAGCGGGCTTTTACTCTCATCGAACTGCTCGTCTTGATCGCCATCATCGCGATCCTTGCGTCCCCGACCCATTTTGTTCCACGGATCCCGGACCACCGACCACTGACAGCGGACAACTGACCACTGACTACGGACTGGTGACAACCAACAACCAACAACCGACAAAACTCTTTTTTCAAAAAATCACCTTGTTCGATCCGTGTTCCTCTTAGACAGCAACCAAACCGGAGAAATGATATGAAAACCACCCATGCCAACTCTTATTGCAAACTGGCGCACCTGTTTTGCGCCCTCGGACTGCTCGCGCTGTTCCCCCGCGCTCACGCCGACGTGATCAGCGACTGGAACGACACCGCCATCCGAGTGATTAAATCTGTCAATCCCAACCCGATTTTCGCCTCGCGCTCGCTGGCCATGACGCACGTGGCCCAGTTCGATGCCGTCAACGCCGTTGTGGGCTGCTACGAGCCTTACGCCGCGCACTTGTCGGCGCCAGGCGCTTCCGCAGAAGCCGCCGCCGCCCAAGCCGCCTATCATGTGCTCGTCAACCTCTATCCGTCGCAACTGTTCACCCTCGACGCCGCCCTGGCCGGGTCGCTGTCGGCAATGCCTGATGGAACGGCCAAGACCGATGGCATCGCACTGGGCAACGAGGCCGCAGGCGTGATTCTCGCACTGCGCGCCAACGACGGTTCTACCGCGACTGTTAGGTACACGCCGGGCAGCGGGCCGGGTGTCTGGGTACCGACGCCACCCGCCTTCGCACCAGCCGTCCTCCCGCAATGGCGATACGTTACTCCCTGGACCATGACCGCACCTGAACAATTCCGTCCCGGGCCGCCACTGGCGCTTGAGAGCGCCAGCTACACGGCGGACTTCAACGAAATCAAAGCCCTCGGCGCCCTCAACAGCTCCACTCGCACACCGGAACAGACTGACATTGCCCTGTTTCATAATTCCGAGGCCCCGGGATTCACGCTGAGCAGCGCTGCGCGCTTTGCGGTGGCGGCGCACCCATTGCGCTTGACCTACAACTTCTGGAGGCCAGTCACCGCCATTCGCGCTGCCGACACGGATGGGAACCCCGCCACCGATCCTGACCCTGCCTGGCTCCCACTCGCCGCCACTCCGCCGCATCCCGAATATCCCGCCGCGCACACGATTATCTCCGCTGCCGGCGCAACCGTGCTGGCCTCGGTCTTCGGCGACGAATTCACCTTCACCATCTCTTCGCCCGCGCTGCCGGGAAAGCCGCGGACCTATGCGCGCTTCTCGGACTTCCCAGGCGAGTCGAGCCTGGCTCGGATCGCGGCTGGGTTTCACTGGCGCAATTCCACGGTCGTGGCCGGGAAAATGGGCGCAGCCATCGGACGCCAAGCCCTGGCGAAATACCTGCGCGACATCGAGCCGCCGACGATCATCGGCGTCGTGCCGAGTGTTAAAGAACTCTGGCCGCCCAACCACCGCTTGGTGCCCGTGACTGTGGCCGTCATCGCCACCGACAACTGCGATCCCGCGCCAACGGCCGAGATCATCGAAGTCACCAGCAGCGAAGCCCTCACTGGCCGCGGCGACTTCGCTGCGTCCGACTGGGAAATCACTGGTCCGCTCTCGGTGAACCTGCGCTCCGAGCGGTCACCGATCGGCTCCGGGCGCGTCTATACGCTCACCGTCCGCTGCACTGACGCCTTCGGGAACAGTTCCGTCGAGTGCGTGCGGGTCATTTGCCCGCACGATCAGCGAGGTCGGAGGAACAAGGCGAAGTTGTGAAGTGTGCACCAAGCTCGCCGATTTGGAAAATCAACCCTCACAATGACCTTGGAAAAAATATGAAAACAGGCCATTGTTCAAAATCTCCTATGCCTCCGATCCGACAGTCTTTGGGCCGGGCTTTTACTCTCATCGAACTGCTCGTCGTAATCGCCATCGTCGCGATCTTGGCCTCGCTCCTTTTGCCCGCGTTGAGCAAGGCGAAGGCGACTGCGCAATCACAACGAAGATCGCCTTCCGCCCGACTTTGTCGACAGCCCTGGTGGAGTGCAACAAAGCCTCAAGGGCTCTTGGGTCCTTGGCAATGCTCAGCGAGACACCAACACCGCCAACATCGAGGCGGGCGTCATGTTTCGGGATGTCGGTCAGACTTCGGTCTATCACTGTCCTGCGGATAAATCGACCGTAACTGGCCAAGGCGGGCTCCTTCGATTCCGCACTTACGCTCTGACCGGCTGGGCCTGCACGATAGGGTGGGAATCGACTTATGGAATGGTTTGGGACCAGAATCTCCCGGGCCAACAAAACAGGAACCGGCTCTCCGCCTTCCCTGGCAATTCCCTTTCCACGTTGGTTGCCTTCATTGACGAACATGAGAAAGCCATCGACGACGGCCTGTTTGCCATTGGGAACCCGTCCATACCACCCGGCGACGGTAGCGAAGCCAACTGGGCCGATCTCCCGACGGACCGTCACAACCAAGGCTGCAATTTGAGCTTCCTCGACGGTCACGCCGAGCACTGGCGCTGGACGGCGCCGAAGGTTTTCCGCGGCTACCGCGTGCCGCCAGCCAATAATCTCGACAAGGCGGATTTGCATCGGCTCCAAGCGTGTCTGCCGAAATAAACACGCCTGCGTCGAGGCCAATGTTTATGGTGGTTTTGAAGCAGCCGGACAAGGCGTCCGATATTCGCGATTATGTGCTAATTCAAGGCCGAGGCGCGCGCCACAATCGAATCGTGTAATCCATGCTCGAGGTCGCCAGGGTTTGACCGTCATGCGAGAAGACCACCGAAGTGACACCCCCGTCGTGTGCAGAGAGCGTGACGGTATCCCGCCGCGTCTCGAGGTCCCACAGTTTCACCTGTCCCGTCGTATGACTGACGGCCAACCTCTTTCCATCCGGAGTGAAGGCCAGGGCCCAATGAGTGACATCGCTTGGGAGAGTCGCGGCAATTCGGCGCGAGCCTACATCCCACAGCCCGATCTCATTGTTTGGTCCCGCCACTGCCAGCGATCGGCCATCGGGAGAAACGGCCACATAAAAACGATCTTTGAGTCTCAGCAGAATTTGGCGCCAAGCTACGTCCCATAACGTATCGCCTATCTCCTCCAAATGGATGACGACAGTCTTGCCATCGGGGAAAAACTCGATGGAATGAATCATGACCTCTTGAGCGATATTCGTTAACGGCTTCCCACTCGGCACATCCCAGAAAATCAACTCGCTCGGCGTGAGCATGTCGTTCCACCAACCCGTGCCGGAAACCAGCGTGCGGCCGTCCGGCGAAAGAGCCAAGCAGTGGATTGGCTTGGTGTGGCCACTGAAAAGACCTGTCTGCTTTCTGGTGCCCAAATCCCACGACCGGATGGATCGGTCCACGCTGCAGGAATACAGCGTCTTGCCGTCGGGCGCGAAGGTCACGCCAGTCACAAAGCCTGTGTGGTTACTCAGAGTCGCCAACTCCTGTCCCGATTCCACGTCCCACAATTTCGCCGTGTTGTCGCGGCTGGCGGAAGCCAGGATTTTGTCATCCGGCGAAAATGAGATTCGGTAAACTCCTTCTTTGTGCCCGCGTAGCACGTCTCGCTCGCGAAGCGCGGAAACGTCCCACGCTTTGACTGTCTGGTCGTCGCTGCCGGAAATCAGGGTCTTGCCATCGGGTGAGAACACCACGCTGTTCACCGCGCCGGTGTGCCCCTTGAATGTGGTAATCGTCTGCTTACTGACGAAGTCCCAAAGCCTGACGGTCGTATCCTGGCTGCCTGTGGCGAACCTTGTTCCGTCGGGAGAAAAAACCACGGAGCCAACCCCAGCCGAGTGCCCTTTCAGTCTCGTGATAACCTTCTGACCGGCTACGTCCCACAGCACGACCCCACGCAACTGGGCCTGAGCGAGGCTCGTGCCGTCTGGAGAAAAGGCGATACCAGCAATCCAGCCTGCTTGATCAAAGAAATTAGTGATCTGCTGCTGCTGAACGATATCATAGATTCTTACTACATAGTCGTCAGTTGTTGCCAGTTGCCGACCATCGCCGGAGAACGACAGGGTCCTCAGTCGATCCGTGTAATCGGTGAACGCGACCGATTCGCGACGGCTGACCATATCCCATAGCCGCAGGCTGTGATCCTCTGAACCGGAGGCCAGCCACCTGCCGTCGGGGGAGAAAGCGAGAGCGTTGACCGCCGCAGTGTGATTGGTAAAAGCATGAATGATCTGGTGCGTTGCGAGGCTCCAAAGATTAATGGTGTGATCGCTGCCTCCTGACGCCAACACGATTCCGTCCGATGAAAATGACACGCAGTTGACTGACCCCGAATGGCCGACCAGGTTGGTGACGAGTTGGCCGGTTTGTAGGTTCCATATCTTGACGGTCTGATCAGCGCTACCTGAGGCTACAAGCTTTCCATCTGGCGACACTGCCACCGCGTTGACTGCTCCTTCGTGACCCCGAAAAGCTCTCGATGGGTCATCGCGGCAGAGATATTTCACGTGAAACCACTCAAAACCACGCAAATCTTCCGCGCCCGCGTTTGGCTCGTGTGCCGCCAACAAGGTCTTAGCGCGGACAACGTTGCCCGCTTCCAATGCTTGGTGGGCGAGGTTCATGTCCGCCACATAGAGGAGTCGCTCCGCGATTTTTTTCTCCCGCGCAATTTGCCTCTTTTGCCAGAATAGGAACACATAAGCGCCCAGCCCGACGATCATCAGTGCGGCGACAGCAAAGCCGAATTTGGTGGCGACCGCCAAACGCCGCTCCACGACCTGCAGGCGTTTCACCGAATGGCCGCTTTGCAGGAGCGCCAGATCAGCCTCGAGTTCCGCAGCGGACTGGTAGCGTTGGCGAAGATCGTTTTTGCAAGTTTTAAGGATGACCGCGTTCAGTTCGAGCATTGTTTCGTCTTCGGCGAGATCGTCGGGCAGGACGGGGAAGTCGCGGCGGTCCCGGCCGGTGCTGATTTCGTAGAGCACCTTGCCCAAACTGTAGAGATCCGCTTGCGCTGCGCCCGGCCCTTCCGGCGGAATGAAACCCTCCGTGCCGACGAATGAACGCGCCTCGCTCGCGTCGGCCACCAGACCGATGTCGGCCAATTTGGGAACGCCGTCCACAAAAATGATGTTCGAG
>QHOP01000495.1 GCA_003219345.1 Verrucomicrobiota bacterium | reverse complement strand
CACAAGCAGCCAATCGCTCCCGACTTGAAATATGCACTACAGAGGCTGAGTATTTTGCTTGTGAAATTCAAGCTGGACGAACAGAAGGCGACCATTGTTTGAGGCCAAACCCATCATTCCACCGGACCTGGGAGAGAAGCCGTGCAGGTCGGTGAATTCAAAAGTCGTTAGCGCTCAGCCGCCGGTTGCCCTGCGATGAGCGCCAAACATTTTTTTCTTCGTAGTTTCTCCTGCTTACTCACGCTCGCTATTGCTTTCCACTTCACTGCCTGTGTCCCGTGGTCGGCCCGCAAGCACGTAGAGATGCAGACTCTCGCACAAAAGAGAGACGAGAACGGGATAGTCGTGGAAGCGATCACTCAAACACATGAGTATGGGACCATGTCCACTCTCATCTCACCAGAAGGCCCGGGCACAGCATCATTCAGTCACTCACTTACATTTTACCTTGAGGATAGCCACGGGAAGTCGCTGCTTTCCTTTCTTCGAGAGGATGATCGCCACTTTTATCCATACGAGTTTCTCCCGGTCGCACACTCACCGTACTGGATCGCTACAAAGAGCAGTCGAGGTAATCCGCACGGCCACGATCTGGTTTCGCTTGTAGTTTTTGATCGTAGAGACATTGTTCACAAGAGGACTTTCGACGTGCTGTGGCGTGGGCGCATCAAGTCGGACGACGGCAATCGGACATTGCTTTTTGAGGGAGAGCAAGGCATCCAGCGGTACGATGTTTTGAGCGACACGCTGGAGTTGGAAGGAACGAAGAAGTGAGGTATACGAAGATACCGAGGGCTATAATAACCAGATTGCTGGAGCCCTGGCTCAAGCGGTTGTGTTGGGCCTTGGGGTTGTTCTTTGCACCAAAACCTAACCGGACGGATCTTCTGTTTTATGAGGACTTTCACTGAGACCGTTGATTACATGAGCTCAATGGTGCTGGGCATGATCCGCTGATTTAATTCCTCTCGCCGCTGGCTTCGACCTCGATTGATTCGACGAGGCCGGCTTCGTTTCCCGTCACAGCAGAGTAACGTCCCGGTACCAGTTTGATGAACTCGACGCAGCGGCCCTGCATAGCAACGGCCAGTTCGCGCAGGTTTCGACCGCCAATGCGCACCTGATGATTCAGGAACGAAATCGTCAGCGTGTCGTGTTCCCTGGCTGACTCGAATTTGGCGAAATCCATGTGGTGATACGAGAGCAGGCAAAAGCAAGTGGAACTGGTTTCGAGCCGCAGGTTGTCCTGTGGCATCGGATTGCCATTGATCCCGCGACTGATTTTGTAGCAGGTAGATTCGGTGTTCATACTCCCATGCCTCCTCGGCCATAACGTTGGGTTTGATGTTGCTTGTGGACGATGGTCCGGGTCTGACGAATCGTTTGCGACTGCGAAACGGTTTCGGATGGCTTAACGGACTCAGACTCTCCAATGTTTTGAGCCTGTCGCTGGGCAGACTCGCGTTGCGAGCGCCGAACATCGAGGACGTAAGCAAGGCCGCGGTTCCAGATTCTCGCCAGCCGATGAGCGAAACTCTCTTCGGGTCTGGCAATGTCCAAAGCCAATGTCCGGTCACCGGAGCGAGCAACGTTCTGGCGAAGCTGGATTTTGTCGGCCGTGAAAATCTTGATGCCTTTGCGTCCACGCGAGATGGTCACGTACCACTGCTTTTCGTTGGTCGCCGCTTTGGCGGCGGAATCGGAGAACAGAACGTGATCCACGGTCTTTCCCTGGGCGGCGTAGGAAGTCACCGCATAGCCGCGCACGAATTGCCGGTAATCCTTTTCCAGCATCCGCCCGTCCTCCATCGCAATGTGCCCGTCCGAGTGAACCTTTTTCACTGTGACCAGTTCGCCATTGGCCAACTTCCGCCCGTCAGTCGCCTCCGCGTTGGCCTTGAGTTGGAGCCGGTCCCCGCTGGACAATGCCAGGTCTTTGGGCTGGCAGACGGTGATCTTGTCCAGATGTCTGAATGAGACCGGGCGAATGTAATTGTTCGCCTGAACCAGCAGATACTTTTCCGTGATGCCCATTAGCCGCCCGGCATCACCGGTCTTGAACCCGGCCGTGTCCCGATTGAACACCAGCACTGAATCCGAATTGTAAAATCGGTGGTCGCGTTTTTGAGCGTCGGTCAGGTCGAGCCGTTCCAAGGCCCTCACGACCGTCTCACTCTGTCCAATCAGCCCTTTGGCCTTCAATCCGTCGCGCACCTGTTCATTGACCTTGTGGATCTCCGACCAGCTCTGCGAAATGACCACGGTCGAATGTCTGGCCTTGGCCAGTTCAAGGAAATGCTCGGTGAGCTTTTCTTGCTGGTCGGCCAGTGTGCACACTACAATTGCCTTCTGCCGGTCCAGGCGGTCGAACGATTGGGCCAGTTTCCCCGACCGCGCTTCATTCACGGCGAGCTTGTATTGTTCGAGCCATCGACGTTCAGCTTGAGTCTTCGCCGTTTCAGGATTTTGACGGCGGATATTGGTCAGTTCGGCAGGCTGCAGGCCCGAATACTTTTCAATGGCCCGGAGCGCGTCGGTTGCGGCCACCGCTCCGTGCTGGCGTGTGTCGCCGGAGAGGACAACCCGCCCGTCATTCTCTTTGACGAACTGAAGCAGTTGGAGCATTTGCTCGCCGCCGATCTGTCCGGCCTCATCCACCAGCACGACCCCATCGCGCGGCATGGAACGGCGCGCGAGAAAGGTGCTGACAGTTTGCGCGCCGGCAAAGCCGTCCCGTTCCAAGTCGGCGACCTGCTGCCGCTGCGGGGCGAGCACTTGAACC
>QHOP01000494.1 GCA_003219345.1 Verrucomicrobiota bacterium | reverse complement strand
CCACGGGATTGGCGGCGCTCTTGTTCACTGATATCGTTGACTCCACCGCTCTCATGCAGCGCTTGGGCAACCAAGCCGGGGCCACCCTGATTCAAAGACATCATGAGCTGGTGCGGAAGACGCTGGCAGAGTCCGGTAATGGTGAAGAGATCGAAACGGCAGGGGATTCGTTCTTGCTGGTGTTCGCCAAGCCGTCGGAAGCGGTGAGGTTCTCGTTATTGCTGCAATCGCGGATCAGGCAGTCCCTGCAAGAGCAAGGGGTCGCGGTGCAGGATCGGATCGGGATTCACCTCGGGGAAATTGTTATTGAAGAGAAGGACGCCGATACCAAACTGAAGAGTTTGTATGGAGTAGAAGTGGACACGTGCGCGCGGGTGATGTCGCTGGCGCAAGGCGGGCAGATTTTGATGACCCGGTCGGTGTTTGACAATGCGCGGCAGGCGTTGCGAGGGGAGGAGATCAAAGGGTCAAAGGAGTTGAAATGGCTGAACCACGGGCCGTATCTGCTCAAAGGCTTGGAAGACCCGATCGAGGTCTGCGAAGTCGGTGAAGCGGAGGGATTTCCCTTGACTCCTCCACCGACCACACAAAAGGCGCAGCGGTACGTGTCAGCCGACAGTGAACCGGTGTTGGGCTGGCGGCCGGCGTTGGAGCAGCGGGTTCCAGGCAGCCGATGGACATTGGAAGAAAAGCTGGGCGAAGGCGGGTTTGGCGAGGTGTGGGCGGCGCGGCACGAGACTTTGAAAGAGAAACGGGTCTTTAAGTTCTGCTTTCGAGCGGAGCGGGTGCGCTCTTTGAAGCGGGAGGTGACGCTGTTCCGATTGTTGAAGGAACGCATCGGCGAACACCCGAACATTGTCCGGCTCCATGATGTCTATTTCGACGAGCCGCCGTATTACCTGATGGAGGAGTATGTGCCGGGGAAGGATCTGGCAACGTGGTGCAAGGAGCAAGGGGGCGTGGAGAAAATTCCGGCGGAAACCCGGCTGGAGATAGCAGCCCAGGTCGCTGATGCGTTACAAGCCGCCCATGAAGCGGGAGTAATTCATCGGGATGTAAAGCCGGGGAATATTTTGATCAATCGGTGGGGCGAGACTCCGTCGAGCCTTGGAGTTCTTTCGACTGCGTCAAAGCAGTCGGGCTTCGCCAGGCCTCTTGCCCCGCCGGTAGGGGTCAAGCTCAGCGATTTTGGGATCGGGCAGGTGCTGTCGGAGGAGTATCTGGCCGGGCTGACCAGAGCCGGTTTCACGAAGACGATGGTGTTGGCCTCCTCCTCCTCTCAGACGGGCACGCAGATGTACATGGCGCCGGAGTTATTGGCGGGACGGCCTGCCTCGACAAGGTCGGACATCTATTCGCTGGGGGTCGTGCTGTACCAGTTGTTGGTGGGAGACCTGAAGCATCCATTAACCACGGACTGGGCCAGGAAGGTCTCAGACCCGTTGCTAAGGGAGGATTTAGAGAAATGTTTCGCCGGTGATCCGCAGGAGCGGTTTGTTGGAGCGGGACAGTTAGGGTGTCAGCTTCGAGCACTGCCCGAGCGGCGAGTGGCCCTGGCCAAACAGCAGGCTGAGTTGGCGGCGCGGGAAAGAGTGGCCTATCGGAAAGGCGTTTTTCGGACGTCGATCGTGGCGGTTTTCCTCGTGGGCGCATTCGCAGCCTTGGGGGTCTATGCCCTCCAGCAGGCAGCCAACGCCAGGCACAGCGCGGAGAAGGAAGGGCAACAGCGTGCGCTGGCCCAGAGGGCCTATGAACAGGCCGCCGACACCTTGAGCCAAATGAAGATGCAACGGGCTGAAGAAATGTTCGCCGCTGACGATTCGTCGGCCGGTCTGGCCAATCTGGCCCGTTTTCTGAGAGACAATCCAACCAATCGCGTTGCCATCGGGCGCTTGCTGAGCGCGTTAAGCTATCGCAATTTCGCCTTGCCGATATACGGACCGCTCAAACACGAAGGGAGGGTTACCTCCGCCCAATTCAACCGAGACGGTCGGTGGATTGTCACCGCCTCCGCGGACAAGACCGCGCGCATTTGGGACGTTCGCAGCGGGCGTCCATTGATTGAGCCGTTAATGCATGGCGATGGAGTCACGTCTGCCAGTTTCAGTTCGGATGGCCATCGTCTGGTAACCGCTTGTTCGGATGGGACTGCCGGTGTCTGGGACACACGCACGGGCCAGCCGCTGACTAAACTGCTCAAACACGAAGCCGACGTGAATTCGGCGCAATTCAGTCCGGATGGCTCTCGCATCGTCACAGCCTCCGCGGATAACTCGGCGCGGGTCTGGGACGCGCGCACCGGTCAACCTCTAACCGAGCCGCTTCGCCACGCTGATTCCGTAAATAGCGCCCAATTTAATTCGGATGGTGATAAAGTCATCACGGCGTCGGTGGACGAGACCGCTCGAATTTGGGACGCTCGAACAGGCCAGCCTCAGATCAAGCCACTCCAACACAAATCGGCAGTCCTGTTTGCTCAATTCAGTCCCGACGGGCGCCGGGTAGTCACCGCCTCGGCAGACAGGACCGCCCGAGTGTGGGACGCCCGCACTGGCTTACCGTTGACGGAGCCGATCAAACACGATGCCGAGGTGACCTCGGCCCGATTCAGCGCCGATGGAAATTTCATCGTTACCTCGTCCCTGGATAAGACCGCGCGGGTGTGGGACACACGCACCGGCGATCCTGTAGGCGAACCGCTGCGACATAAAGCCGGAGTCCTTTACGCAGAGTTCAGTCCGCAGGCGCAACGCGTCATCACTGCTTCTCTCGATAAAACGGCGCGGGTTTGGGATGCGCGAACCGGACGGCCTGTGACGGAGCCACTCCGGCACGCAGCCGAAGTAACTTCCGCCCAGTTCGGGCCGGATGGCGAACAAGCGATAACTCTGGCGGGCGATGCAGCGTTTGTTTGGGATGTCAGGCCAAGTCGTTTTCTGCCGGTGACTCTCAAACATGGCGGAATGATTAACTCTGCCGAATTTAATCCAGATGGGAGTAGCGTCGTCACCGCGTCGGACGACAAGGCTGCGCGGACTTGGGACGCGAAG
>QHOP01000493.1 GCA_003219345.1 Verrucomicrobiota bacterium | reverse complement strand
TATGAAAAACCAAAACATTATGTTCACAAGAAGCGTTCCCAAGATGTCGAAGGCCCGGCTCATCAGGTCGGTCCTGGCACTGGCGGGAGTTGCGTTAATCATGCAAGTCTCCCTGCTGTGCGCCCAAGCCTATGATCTGAGTAGCCTCAACGGCAGTTACGCCGACTCTTTCGCCGGCTTTGCTCCGCCAACGCCTCAGGCAAACAGCTATGGGCCAGTGGACGAAGCGGGCTTGTATACGTTCGATGGCGCAGGCGGCTTCACGGCACGTAATGTCTTGAACTTCGGTGGCGGCGCCATACTCAATGCGAGTTGGAGTCAGACTTTCACCGGGACCTATACTGTGAATACGAACGGTACCGGCACCATGACTTGGACGGACCATCGCCGCCACTTCGTGATCGGCGCTGGCGGAAACGAGCTCAAGTATGTAGGTACCGACCCCAACACCGGCATAGTAGTCGGCGGTTCCATGGTGAAACAGTAGCAGGCAGGCGGAACGTAAAGCCAAGACCACGGTCAAGAGAGAACGGAGGGACGCCCCTAGTGGCGTCCCTTTTCTTTTCCGTGGACGGGACGGAGCTGTCGTCCGTTGACTAGCCCTCCGTCAGCCATGACGAATTGGAACTGCTGCCATTATCGGGTCCGCTCCGGGGCGAGCCGTGCTTCGAAAAAATCGTCGCCTCCCTCGCGCCAAAGTAAAGCTGTAGTGGCAGGCGTGCCGCCTGCATCTGACGCAAGGCAGCCGACACGGCTGCTTCTACAGTCATTCGCAATTTCCCGCGTAACGAACCAGCGGATTTTACGGAGTACCGGAGTGAACGGCCAGACATGACTTCTCACGGTGGGAAGCCAAAGAAGGCCAAAACAAAAAAATTAAACAGAAAGAAACAACAATGATGAAGACAAAATCAGTTAAAACCGTAATGGGCATCTCACTCTTCGCGTGCGCGCTGGTCAGCCTTGGTGCCGCAGTGGCACAAGGCACCTCAGGTGTCGCGCGGCCGGACAGCGGCGTGCGCGAGTGCGGCGCGTCCACTCTGCGTGGCTCGTATTTATTCGCCACGCACGGGTGGAACATAGTCGGCGGTGTTGCGCAACCGAAAGCCATCGTAGAAGGGATCGATTTCAATGGAGATGGAACCCTCGTCAGCCCATTCGCCACGGTCAGCATTAATGGCACGATTATCCACTCCAGCGGATCGCCAGGGACCTATACGGTGAACACGGATTGTACCGGTACGCTCTCATTTACGGGAGGCGCAAGCTTCGACATATTCGTCGATGCGGGTGGCCGCCAGCTTTGGATGATCCAGACCGGGCCAGGCTCACCAGTGTTCGAGGGGACGGCAACACGGGTATCGCCAGCGGTGTCGCAGTAAAGCGCAGGCGAAACCAGCACTTCGCAACAGCCGCCACGCTTGAGCAGCGTGGCGGCTTTTTGCTTCTGGAGAGCACACAGTTTGCGCTGGGTTTCTTAGAATCTCTTCTTTAGCTGGACGTACCAGAACCGGCCTTGGAATATCGAGAGTCAGTAGCAGTTGCAATTAGCGACGTAGGCACGTCGCGTTTAGGTTCGAATCTTTTCTGAAAAGGGGAGACTCCCTCGGCACAACAACAAATGGGTCGCGCGGTGACAAATAAGTAAGCGACAGAATTAGATCACTTCACGCTAGTTCGAGCGCAAGCGAAAATCTCCCTAGAACTTCTTAATCATTCTGACGTACCAGAACCGCCCCAGGTTATCATAGAAGCTGCCTGGGTAACCAAGCGAGTCGCCAAGCTCGAATCCAAACGTATGTGGCGGATCCTCACCGAAGATATCGGTTACACCCACCGTGAGAGTGGTGTTGTTCAGGATGGTCTTCCAGCACGGCATGGCATAACGAGTGGGCGGCGCTTCTTTCTCCTTGCCTATCACTTCCTTGCCGCCGTTGGAATACCCAGGCACCGGCGCCGCTTCCACAGGAGGGGTGAAGATCAGGCTATAGGAGAGCTGCGCGTCTGTGAACCAGGTGGGATGCACCCAATGGCGTTTCCAGAAGCCATCAAACTGCTTGGCATAGAGTTGTTCCCAGTATCCATCCACAAAGTGCACGGTCCAGTTCAGGTCCCAGTTGTGCCACGTCCAGTCGAGGGTCGTGTCCCCCTTCCATTTGAGCCACCCCTGTGGATTGGTTGGGGTCCCGAAGAAGCTCCCAACAAACCACTCGGAACTGGAACTACCAGCGGTTTGCCGCGGCCGTTCACCGGGGAAATTGACGACCATCTCGTTCAGATAACCCCAGCGGCTTAAGAGTGAGAATGTGCCAATCGCAGTGTCGACCTGATACTGGAGACCGAGGTCAACACCATTCGTGCGCGTACGCCCACCGTTTTGGTAGGGACTTACGATTCCGGTGTAATTCCCGTCCGGGTGAAATAGAACCGCCGGTTGCGTGGCCGTCACCGGTGCAGGACTCACCACGCCCGGGAAAATGCCCGCGTTATACCCGTTAACGATTAAGCTGGGAGAAAGGAACATGGCGATCCCGGTGCGCTCGACATCCCAGAAATCAACCGTCAACGTCAATGTCCCGTACTTCGGCGGGATCCACTTTGGCGTGTAAACGACGCCACCAGTCCAGGTACGGTCATGTTCCGGTCGAATGTTTTTGTTGGGCAGTTGCTCGACCGTTGTCTCTGGATCGGCCACGTCCTGGAGCGGATTTGCAGGGCTCCCCGGCGGACCAAAAATCCCTGAAGGGGCAAACCCGACAAAATGGGCTGCGGCGAAGGTGAGTCTATTAGGGCCGTACAACTGGACCATGGATGGCTCGAGGAAGCCTTCGCCCCAATTGCTGCGAAGGGTCAGGCTCCCGTCAAAGGGCTGCCAGCGTACGCCCACCTTGGGTACCGCGGCATTTGTATCATTGTTCAGCCACTGGTCGTACCGTACTCCGGCTGAAAACTCCACCGAGTAAAAGCCGGGTATGTGCCACTTGGGGCTGAATACCGGAATGAGCGTTTCCGCATAAATTCCCCACGATTTGCGCCCCGCCTTGACCGGGCTGAAGGCGACGGTGTCGGCGTTTTCGCCGAGACGGTTCTGGTCATCCGGGTCGATCCTGTAACTTTCCCGGCTAAACACACCGCCAAAGGCGAGCCCCACGCCCCCAGCCGGTAAATCAAACAGATCCGTGGTGTAAATGTTCAAGTCCAATGTGGCGAGTTTTGACGTAAACAGGTCCTTGGTATGCAGTCTCGCGAAGTCAATCAGCGGAGTGTTGCTCGGAAACGCGACATGCTGGGTATCGACCATCGGATTATATGGAATCGTCTGTCCGATGAATTCCGAGGACGCGGGATCAAAAATCGTATCGGCCGCGTTTAGAATCTCTTGGAAGTGCGGAATATTGATGCCTTGGAACCGCGAAATCTGCTGAATTTGGCTGTACATGAACGCGCCATCGTAGCCCCAGGTTCCGTTGAAAAGTTTGTCGCCTTTTGCGCCGACCGTGAACCGCTCGGCGATGTTCTCGTTGTCGACCAAGCGGTTACCGAAATCGAAAATGCGCGCACGAGTGCCACCTGAGAGAATTTGTTCAAATGGATTGAACGGGTTGAATGCGCTCGGACTCATCCCAACTTCCGCAGGGGGCGGCCCACCAAAAGGCGGAACACCACCAGGGAACGGATGATTGGGGGGGACGAAGAGCGCCAGCCTGCCAGGCGTCTCGAAAGGGCCCGTGGCAGTTGGCGCAAGTTCATCGTGCGTTTTTGCATCCACATAGTAGAAGTCGCCAAAAATCCGCAACTGATCATCGCAGATTTTGTGTTCGAAAGCCGCATATCCGCCCCAGCGCTCCTGCTTCGGATACGAGCCCGCATAGAGGTTGAAGTTAAATCCCGGGAGAATACCGAAGGAGGACCTTGGACGACTGTGGTGGAAGACGTAGTTGGCCGCTGGAACCAACCCGCTGGCGTTATCCGGCGGCGTGCCAAAAAAACTTACCCTCCCTATCATGTCAGGCGGTAGCAGAGGGGGTGGCTCCGGGTTACCATTGACATCAAACGGATGTAAAACGGCCTCCGTTTGCAGTTGAAGATTCCACGGCACAGCGTTCGAGCTCGAGAACGGCGGCTTAATGGAGTTCCCCCGGTCACGGTTGAACATGTCATGATGCCTATAATAGAAAATGTCACCAGTAATACTGGTCTTGTCGTCGCCGGCTCCAAACAGGATGTCCCCCCTGTACTCGGCCGCGTCTTTGTCTAGCGTGTCGCCGTACTGGATGGTCACCTGTGCGCCGCGATAATCTTTATAGAAGTTAAAGTTCACCACGCCGGCAATTGCATCTGAGCCGTAGGTGGTCGAAGCGCCGTCCTTCAAAATGTCAATGCTCTGGACCGCCGTGATGGGAATGGTAGTTAGATCAACGAAACCGTACGCGGAGTTGGCGGAGCCAGGGAACGGCGCAACGCGGCGATGATCAATTAGCACCAGTGTGGCGCCAGGATCCAGCC
>QHOP01000492.1 GCA_003219345.1 Verrucomicrobiota bacterium | reverse complement strand
GGACGGAGAAGCGATTGCCGGTCCCTAAAGATTCAACCGTGTTCGGCTGCCCCACCTGCGCGGCGGCCAAAGGAACATGCGCGGTGACGGACACGACGATGCGCGAATGCCCAAATAAAGCCGCGGTGTTCACCCTCTCCAGGGGGAGAGGGCCGGGCTGAGGGCGAGTGTTCATCATGCTGCGCCTTGTGATCGAGTCGCTTCAGGCAATGATCCCTTGCACAACCTTCCCGAAATTGTCCGTGAGCCGGAAATCACGGCCGTTGTAACGATAAGTCAGCTTCTCATGATCGAAACCGAGCAAGCGCAGAATCGTGGCGTGCAAGTCGTGAACGTGGACCTTGTCCTCGACCGCGCGCGCGCCGAATTCATCCGTCGCGCCATAGACCGTGCCGCCTTTCACGCCGCCGCCCGAGAGCCAGATGCTGAACGCGCGATTGTTGTGATCGCGGCCTGGATTGTCGTTGCCGTTGCGGTCGCGCGTGACCGTGCGGCCGAACTCGCCGCCCCAGATCACCAGCGTGCCGTCGAGCAAACCGCGTTGCTTCAGGTCGGTGAGCAGCGCGGCGGCTGGTTTGTCGATCTCCGCGGCGCTTTGCGGCAGCCGATCTTCGATGTCCTGATGATGGTCCCAACCGCCCGCCCAGACCTGCACGAAACGCACGCCGCGTTCGACCAACCGACGAGCGATGAGCAACTGGCGGCCTTGCGGCGTGTTGCCGTAAAGGTCGCGAATGTTCTGCGGTTCCTTCGCGATGTCGAACGCGTCGGTGGCCTCCATTTGCATTCGATACGCCATCTCGAACGCCTGGATGCGCGCTTCGAGCTGTGGATCCTTCTGAAGCTGACGGGCGTGAATCCCGTTGAGCTTTTGCACGAGGTCAAGCTGATGTCGCTGCTCGTCCTGTGAAAAATATGGGTTATGGATGTCCTGAATCATCCCTTCGACCGTGCCGGCGCCAGTGTTGATGCTGCTGGCTTGAAAATTTCCCGGAAGAAACGCCGAGCCCCAATTCAACGCGCCGCCCGGCGGCGAACCACCGTTTGGCCGCAATGAAATATAGCCGGGTATGTTTTCGTTTTCGCTGCCCAGGCCGTAGAGCGCCCACGCGCCGACGCTCGGCCTGGCCATGCGCAACGAACCCGTGTTCATAAATACCGTCGCAACGTCATGGGCCGGAATGTCCGTGTACATTGAGCGGATGATCGCCAGGTCGTCCACGTGTTCGCCCAGCGCCGAGAACACTTCGCTCACTTCGATCCCGGATTTGCCGCACTTCCTGAACTGGAACGGCGATGGCATCGCCACGCCGTTCAACCCAGGCAGCGACTGGTCTTGATATTTGGCGAGAACGGGTTTCGGGTCCCAGGTGTCGATGTGCGACGGGGCGCCCTGCGCGAAGATGTGAATGACGTGTTTGGCCCTGGCCGGAAATTGGGTGTGATTGACGCCCGCTGCTGGCCCGGCGGTCTCGGCCAGCAACTCCTTGGAAAGCAATCCGGCCAAACCCAGGACACCGAGTCCCATTCCGGTGCGGGCGAGAAATTGGCGGCGGGAACAAAGGACCTCCTCAGGTCGCATCCGGTTGTGGCAAAGGAAATCGTTCATAGGCATTACTGAACTGTGTGGCGCGTCACGACACACTTAGACGCCGTTCAGGGCTAGAAGGTAACATATTTTGTGCCAAACCACCCATGCGACCCTACGGCCAGGTCGCTTCGTTGCGTCCCTGCGCCAGCCCCGCCCGTGCCGGTTGGGACTTTACCTCCTGGAGAATGACCATCGCAGCCACCAAGCCGAGCGCGCCGCAGGTGAGCCACAAATAGGCCGAACCAGGCGCGAACAATTTCATCCCTAACCCTGGACCAACGGTCATCGCCGCCGCTCCAACCAGTCCATAAGCGCCCATATAACGCCCGCGCAAGTGCGACGGCGCGAGATCGGCTACGTAAGCCGACGACACCGGCATCGTCATCATTTCGCCGAAGGTGAAAATGACCATGCAAAGGACCAGCGCCGGCACCGTGTGCGCCAGTCCGTTGAGCGCGAAGCCGCCGGCCACGGTCAGATACCCGGCCGCCATGACGCGTCGCGCCGGAAACCGCCGCGTGATCGAAGTCAACGGCAGTTCGCACAGCACCACCAGTACGCCGTTCAAAGAAATGATGGCGCCGTAAGTCGCCGCCGAAAAACCGAGGCGCGTCACGTGCAGACCGAACGTCGAAAAAACCTGGAAGAAAATCAACCAGACCGCGAACGTCGCCAGCAGCACTTGATGAAATTTCCGGTCCCGGCGCAAGACCTTCACCGCGTCCGACCAGCGACTTTCGGTTGTTTGACTCCGCACGCCGCGTGGCAAGGCAAAGAACGCCACCAGCCCGAAGAGCGCCGACGTGGCGGCGTCGCCGACGAACAGCCAGAAATATCCGCGTTCGGCGAGAAACCCGGCGGTCGCCGGCCCGAACGCCCAGCCCGCGTTGAACGCGATGCGATAAGCGGAGAAAGCAGTGACGCGCGATCCTGCCGGAACGAGGTCCGCGAGCAACGCGCTGCTGGCAGGGCGATACAATTCACCCGCCAGACCCGTGAGCGCAGTCAGCAGAATGATTGCGGACAGACTGCGCGCCTGTGAGAGCAGCATCATGGTGATGGCCGCCGAGAACATCGAAAGCACGATGGTCTTGCGCCGGCCAAAGGTGTCGGCCAGATGTCCACCGAGCCCCGACGCCAGCAAGGTGCCGACGCCGTAAGCCCCAACGGCCATTCCAGCGGCGGTGAGCGAATAGCCTTGTCGCGTGAGATACAACGTCAGGAACGGCACGACGAAGGTGCCGAACTTGTTGAGGAACACGCCAAGGAAAAGGATCCAGGCTGTGCGCGGCAACGCCTTCAGGCTGGTCAGCAAAGGTGGATGGGTCGAGTTCATGTAAATAAAAAACCCTGCTCACCGTTCGGCAAGCAGGGTTGGGAAATTTTTGTTTAAGTTAGTTGGGACCCCCCTGCTTGCCGTGTTGATTAGCCTTGATGGCGCGCCAGGACATGCGGCGATCGCGCGGGCTGACGGCAGCGTCCGGGACGCTCAGGCGCATCGAATAGTTAAACAGAGCGGTCGCTGTCATTGACGGCGCGACA
>QHOP01000491.1 GCA_003219345.1 Verrucomicrobiota bacterium | reverse complement strand
CAACTTCCGGGCTGCGGCGCTGGAAAGAGACTTCTTATCAATCTCCGCCTTGGGTTCGCCGAGTGTGCCCGCGATTTTCGCGAAGTCGGGCAGTTTCACAAAGGCGGAGTCGGACGGCGCGTCCTTTGGAACCATGTGAAGGCGTTCAGCCGCGGCGCGGGGCACGGAAAGATGGATCAGCGACTTCTCTATCGGCGAGTTCATCAATTCATCGGCAATCGTGATTTCACCCGCTGTGTCAGCGAGAAAACTGTCGCTGGTCACGTTGAAGTGTGTGAGATTGATTTTGCTGTTGCCCATCCGTCCCTCCGCCCTGATGGAGTTGAGTGGAGAACCTGCCAGATCGGGCAGGTCCAATAATAAAGCAATCGGCGCAAAAAACGCCCTCGCCCGCGGGCTCGCGATTTTCAGCGAGGCATTGGCGAAATTGAAATCAAACTGGCCACTAAGATTCTTCCGCAAATTGACGCCGGTCACGCCGGCGCCTTTGACTTGCGCCTGGGCAATCAGGTCGCCTTTCATCTGGCCGCGTTTCTCCGGTTGGAACGTATTAACGATCGGTTCCAGCGGGATTCGTTCGGCCGACAGCCCCAGATCGTATTGATACCCAGGCGCGCCGAGGTTGAGGTTTGCCGATATTTTCAAAGGCGCGCCGTTCAACACCAGATCGAACGGCTTCAAATCGATCTTTCCGCCGTTCAGCTTCACATTGGCCAGCCAGTTGTTGATCGTGATTTCACGCAGGTAAAGCTGCCCGATGTTGAGCGCGAAATTGAAATTGTGAAACGGCAATTCGACGGGAGCCGGCTCCTTTGCAGCATTGGCGGGCGCTTCCCTTGATCGGAATGACGGTTTGCTCTTGTTTTCGGTGGCGGTTGTAGCGTTCGTGCTCGGCGCCGCGGCGAAGAGATCGTAGTAAGGTGTGAGGTCAATCCCTTCGGCTCCGAGCTGCAGCTCGCCGCTGATGACATTCGATTGATTCAGATCGACGCGCCCGGAGAGGAGCACCTCGTTTTTGGCCCGGTCCGTCGGCGAGAGGTTGAGTTGAACCTGGCGGAGGTTGAGAACTTTTTTGCCGAAAGCCCCGTCGAGTTGAAGGCCGACCCACAGCGGAATCCTGGGCAATTTCCCGGTGGAATCTATGACCAGCAGGTTCGTGATCACCATCGCGCCCTTCAACGCGGATTCGCCGTTCGCGTCATACACAGCCGTTGTGTCGGCGTAAACTGACACCGAAGACAGCGTCTTGTCGCCCAGCGCCCGACCGACAAATGGGCTCAGCGCGTTTTGGTTCAAATCGATCAATTTCAGCGCGACCTGGCTGGTCTGGTTCTTCAGATCGTATTTGCCGCTGACGTTGAAACCGCCGCCCGGCTGATCGGCCAGGCGCAAGTTGCCAACGAATTCCTTGAGCTCCGCCTGATCCCCGCGCAGGAGGCCGTCGAATGTGAAGTCCGCCGACAGCGGCGTTTTGGGCAACTGGCTTTTCGGGTCGCTGATGACCAGGTTCGCGATCTGAAGGTTGCCGCGCACGCCTGCCTCGCCCTTCGCCGCGAAGCGCGCCGACGCGCCGGCGGTGATGGAAATGGACTCCAGTGTCTTGTCACCCGGCGCGGGCGCGAAGAACGTCCGCAGCGCATTCTGGTTCACGTCGGTCAAAGCAACGGTGGCCTGCCCGAGCGGCGAGCCCAGATCGAAATCAGCAGTCGCCTCAAACGCGCCTGCCGCTTGGCCGCTCTGCCGAAGCTTGCCCGCAAGCTTGCGGACCGCGAGGTGGTTGTCTTTTAACTGCGCGTCCCAGTCGAAGGACGTTTCGAGATTATCGAAGCGAAACGCCGCGTAATGGCCGCTTAAGTCCCGCAATTGCACGTTACCGGAAGCCGTCCGGTCGAGCACCGGCGCGTTGGTTGTGTCAGCGCCGTTTTGCCTTTGCGCAATTTGCAGGTTGAGTTTCAGCGCGCCCGATGAAATTTGCGCCTCCGGCACAGCAACAATTCCGAGCAACTTTGGCAACGACAGTTCGACTTCTGTCCGCGCGCGGGCCTCCTGGCTCTTCAAGTCATAATTCCCGCTTCCGCTGGCACTCAGCGCCATCTGCTTCCGGCGCGACAATTGGAGATTGTATTCATGGAGCTGAATTCTGGCGAAGTCATCCAACCCCGCTCTGGCGGAAAGCGTGACGTCGGCGTTGGCAATTTGATTGCTGCCAAACTTCCCCGAGAAATCCGCGAGTTGTGAAGCCAGGTCGAGAGTCAGTGCTCCCCCGGACCGCTGGCAAAGGAGGTTTAGAGTGAGATTCAGGCTGCCGCTGTAATCGCCCACCAGGCTCCGCCAGTCAGCCAGGTTCAAATTGGTTATCGTGAGGCTGAACGCCGCGTCGCCGACAGCACTTGAAGCTCCGCCGAATGACAGCGTCATCGGACTCGCCAATGCGCCGTGGATAAAAGGAACGGAATTTTGCGCGGCGTTGATCTTCAAACTTTTTACTGCGGCGGAATGTTCGGCCCGGTTCAAGGCCGTTTCGTAATCCACCTGTAGATCGATTGGCCGGCTCGAAACGTTGGTCCGCGACACGTTCAATTGGTTCAGGTTGAGATTGCCCTTGGCGGTGATAAGCTGACCGCCCTGCGCCAGCGTGATTTCGTGGGTTGAACTGATAGTAGTGGTTCCGAAATCAACTCCCACGGCCGCGCCGGCAAGGTTCAGCGCCTGCCGGTCAGTCCCGGAAACCTCCAGGTTCAACCGGCCTTCCCGCTGGTTTAAGTCCAGCGGGCCCTTCAAACTGACTCGCCCAAGCGGCTTGCCTTCCCGCGTGAATGTCAACAGCAAGTCTTCCAAATTGGTCGGCGTCAGCGCGCACTCGAGCGAGGCCTCGATCCCGGCGAGGCTCCGCAATGCCTCCGCCGCGTGTGTGACCTTGAGCGATAACTTGCCCTTGACCGTCTGGGGCACCAGTTCATCGGACAACCCAATATCGAAACCGCCGTTCAAATCCGACTGCAGCAGATTGCTGGCGGCGTTGGAGACGGCGACCGAGGACGATTGTTCGAGGTTGATGCTGGAAGAAAGGGTTACATTCGCTGTGTCCCCGTTGCGCAGATTATCGAGATTGATATTGATATTCGCCAACTCGGCCACTCCGCAACGAGAGTTTTTTCAAGTCGATTTGAAGTGGCTTGCCTGCTGGCTCGGACGTTTCGACCTCATTTTTTTCGCCGGAGGATTTCAACAGTGGATCGAGGTTGCTCGTGCCGTCCGGGTTTTGGACAATTTGAACCACGGCGGAATCGAGCGTTACCTCCTCCACGTTGATATGTCCGCCGATGATATCCATCAAACTGCAGCGGGCGCGGACCTCTTTGACGATGACCAGTGGTTCGGGGTCATCTCCGGTCGTCAGCCTCAAGTCTTTAAGGGTGATCGAGGAAAACGGACTGATGCTCGCATCGCCAACGGTGACCGCGGCGTTGATCGCCGAGCCGAGGCGCGGCAAAACGAATGTCTTCAAAAAGAATGCGCTGGTCAGGAAGAAATAAAGCAACACCAGCAACAACAGGCCGCCGCCGCCGATCCAAAGCAGAAGGCGGAGCCAACGTGGCTTCGACTTTTTCGGCTGCGGCGGTGCCCACTCGTCGGCCATAGCGTTCCTTGAACCCGTCTGCGATCCCGCAAAACAAAATTACTATCGGGTTTTCCAGCCGGATGCTAGATTATTTTCGTAATAGACCGCCCATGAGCACCTATAAGTCCTATCGCAACCTGCCCGCTCTCGCTGGAATTTGTCCGATGACAGAAGCGATGAAACCGGGCTTGTCCGTGGAAGAATGCGTCCGTCGGCTCAAGCGTTACCACTACGCCTTCAAACGGCTCCACCAGATTTTCACCGCGCGCATCACGGCTGAGCCGATTTACGAACTGAAAATGGGCTTCAGCCTGCACGCCCATCTTTGCGCCGAGCATGTCACCGCGTTGCGACGCCGAGTGGGCGAAATGCGTGAACCGCCCCTCGGCCTCGAACTCGTCCCGGACGCGTGCCTCGAAATTTTCTTCGATGAAATTCTCGCCGCCCCCACGACTGAAGAACTGGTGCTCGGCCTTTACCAAACGGCATTGCCCGCTTTGAAGGCCGCCTTGGCACGCCATATCGCCGATACGAACCCCCTTGTTGACCAGCCGTCGGTTCGCTGGTGCCGCTTTGCGCTGCTCGAAGCGGACGACATGCTGAAGTTTGGCGCCCAAACC
>QHOP01000490.1 GCA_003219345.1 Verrucomicrobiota bacterium | reverse complement strand
ATAACATATCGAGGCAAATTTTAACGGCTCGCAGCGAAGCAGGCGGCGACTGAATAAACCGGGCCAGGAGTGAATTTCACGCATTTTGCGTGAAAATAACGCATCAACCATGAAATCCGAAAGTCTGGAATCATCGAATCCGTCTGAAAAAGACCGACGCGAGGGCAATCCATGCGGGCGGAACGGCGCTTGCTGGCTTGAGCCAGTATCCCAATGCCTCGACTGTTGGTGGGATGTGCGGCGAGATGCACAGTGTGCCTGGCCCGGGAGTTCTGCTAAAATAAATGGAATCAAACAACACGTATCGCTGTGCGGGGGCGAATCGCCTCAAAAGAATTTCGACGACCGTCTCGGTCGGCTCGACGTGCTTTCGCGTGAAAATAGCACTGAAGCAATGTCTGACTTTTATGCTGATGGTTGGCGGCGCGCTGTCCGGCACACTGGCTGAAACGGCTAAAACACCGGGGACGGGAACCACGACCGAGTCGGTCGTCGCATTGCTGAATGCCGACGGGACATTGAATCTTCACACCGGCTTCCGCGGCACGCTCAGCGCGGAGGGCTGGACAATGGTGACCGACGCCTCGGGCCGGCCGCGTTTTATCCGTGCGGGCGAAAGTGGAGCAAGACCTGCGTCGCGGGCGGCGATCTCGCGACATTCCGGGGGCAACGGCGCATGGGACGATCGATTCAGCTTTCCTGGCGTGGAAGGCGAGGTTTATGCCATTGCGGTCAGCGGCGGCGATGTTTACTTCGGCGGTGCGTTCAGCAGCGCCGGAGGCATCCCCAGTCGCAACATTGCCAGATGGGATGGGCAAAACTGGTTCGCGCTCGGCCCAGGCGTGGACGGCCCTGTGTATGCCATCGCGGTGAACGGCGAGGAAGTCTGGATGGGCGGCAAGTTTACCAGCGCGGGCCTCCAGAGTGTGAACAATCTGGCCACCTGGGACCCCAACACCCGGACTTGGTCCGAGGTCAGCGCAACTACTGACGACACGGTCAAGGCCATCCTGATCAAAGACGACGACGTTTACGTCGGGGGCGCGTTTGTCGGAGGCATCCTGAAGTATGATGGTTCTCAATGGCAGCCTCTGGCTAACGGCGTGAACGGCGCGGTCAACGCCATTGCCCTCGGTGGCACGAACGTTTACATCGGTGGCGCATTCACACGGAGCGGCGGCAAGACACTGAACCACGTCGGGCGGACCGACGGCACGAACTGGTTTGCTTTGGGCAACGGCGTGGACGACGCGGTAAACGCGATCGTGCCCATTGGCCAATCCGCGCTTTACGTCGGCGGCATGTTCACCATCGCCGGCGCGGAGGCGGCACGCGGTTTGGCCTTTTGGGACGGCGGGCTCTGGTCGCCTGTCCAGGGTGGGTCAGGGATGATTCAGTTCAAGTCTGTCAACGCCATGACCACGCTGGGGGCCGATCTGTTGATTGGCGGAGAATTCACGGGGCCGCCGGACGGAGCGGGCAACAACCTGGTACGCTGGAACGGGCGGGACTGGTCCGGACTCGGCAGCGGGGTGAGCGGTCCGGTGTTTGCACTGGCGTCGAGTGGGAGCGATCTCTTGGCGGGTGGCAAATTCGATCTCGCGGGCGGAATCGTTTCCAAAAACTTCGCGAAGTGGACCGAGCCGGGTGATTTTCAGTCCCTGGCCGGCGGCGTGGATGGTTACCTGGATGCCCTCGTTGTCAGCGGCGGTGGTGACTTGTACGTCGGTGGCGATTTCCACACGGCGGGCCAAGTCGCAGCGAATCGAATCGCCCGTTGGGACGGCGCCAACTGGCACCCCCTCGGCAGCGGTGTCAGCGGCCCAGTGCGCGCCTTGGCGGTAAGCGGAACGACCGTTTACGTGGGCGGCGCGTTCACCAACGCCGGCGGGGTGAATGTCGCGAACATCGCGCGTTGGGACGGCGTCGGTTGGTCAGCTCTTGGCGCCGGCATAAGTGGGCCGGTCAGCGCGATTGCCATCATGGGCACCGAGGTTTATGTTGGAGGCTCCTTCGCCAGCGCCGGCGGCATTCCGGCAAACAATTTTGCACGTTGGGACGGCACGCGCTGGTTCGCCTCGGGGAACGGGGTCAACGGGACTGTAAACGCGCTCACTGTGGATGGCACGCGAGTTTTTGTAGGTGGCGATTTTTCCGCAGCCGGCGGAACAAACGCCAATCGCATCGCCTGGTGGGACGGAATTTTCTGGCATCCACTGGGCGAAGGTGTGGACGGTCCGGTGACGGCCATTGCGATGAAAGAGAACGGCGAAGTCTTTGTCGGCGGGCAGTTCACGCACGCGGGCATCGTCGAGGGCGCGAACCACTTAGCAAAATGGAATGGGCACGCGTGGTCTGCGCTGGGCAACGGCGTGAACGGCCCCGTCCGCGCCATCGCGATCGGGAATGGAGAAATCTACGTGGGCGGCGGCTTTAATCTCGCCGGTGGCGCGTCGGTCAAGAGCGCGGCCAGGTGGAATGAGGAACTGCAGTCCTGGGTGCCCTTGCTTGACCGCGAAAATTCCGGCGTGGAGGGAAACGTCTTCGCTATCGCGCTCGGTCGATCGCAGGTTTACTTGGGAGGATTTTTCAACGTAGGCCAGGCCCGTGGTGTCGCGCTCTTACGGCGCACGAGTTGGTCGGTGTTGGGTCAGGGCGTCGGCGGGCCGATTTACGCGGTCGCGGTGGATGACAACAATGTTTACGTTGGCGGCGAATTCACCTTTGCGGGCGGCGCATTGGCGACGAATATCGCGCGCTGGGACGGGGAAGGTTGGTCCGCCCTGGGGATCGGCGTGAAGGGTCCTGTTCGCGCGATTGCTGTCACGCCGGATAGAAAGGTTTTTGTCGGCGGCAGCTTCACGCAAGCCGACGGATTGGGTGCATTCAACACGGCTGTGTGGGACGGCGTCCGCTGGTCCACGGCCGGCATCGGCGTCAACGGCTCGGTTTATGCGCTGACTGCCGGCGCCGGCAAGATTTACGCCGGAGGAGAATTCACCGTGGCCGGTGGACTGAGCGCGAATCGAATTGCTCAATGGGATGGAAATACGTGGTCCCCGCTGGGTGACGGCGTCAATGGCGCCGTGCGCACCATTGCTGTTTTCGGTGGGAGCGTGTTCGCAGGCGGAGGACAACAGCGTGAATGCGGTTGCCGTCGCAGGCGGAAGCGTCTTCGTTGGTGGACAATTCACTTCGGTTGGTGGCGATGTGGGCATTGCTTCGATTGCGCAATGGGACGGAAGCAGTTGGTCGGCGCTCGGCTCCGGCTTGAACGGAGCTTCGTGGGTAGTCAATGCGTTGGCCCCGGCGTCAAGTGGCGCCCTGTATGTTGGCGGAACCTTTACCTATGGGGGCGGGTTGACGGTGAATGGCCTGGCTGTGTGGGACGGCTTCAGGTGGTCCGCGCTGGGCACCGGGCTGAATGGCGATGTCTTCTCCCTGGCGTTGCGCGGGCGGGAGGTTTTCGTTGGTGGTGCGTTTACTACTGCTGGCCGCAAGGCATCCCATCGTTTCGGCCGATGGAGCTTTGGCAACATCGCTCCGGTCGTGAACTTCCGCGCGCCTGCTCCGGGTCAGACCTTTATCATGCCCAGCGAAGTGCCCATCCTGGTCGATGCCCTCGACATCGACGGCGAAGTAACGCGGGTGGACTTCTATGCGGACAGCCGGTTGCTCGGCGCGGTCACGAACAGTCCGTACGGCATTGTTTGGACCGGCGCTGCGCCGGGCATCTACACTTTGACGGTCCGGGCCTCTGACAACGACGGCGCCCAGACGACCACGAGCACTATCGTTTCCATCGTGAACAGCAACACGCCGCCCGTCGTTCAGCTCACGTCACCGCTGGACGGAGAACAGTTCGCCGCGCCGGCGAAAGTTACGCTCAATGCGATGGCCGCCGACAGTACCGGGCGGATCAAGCAAGTTGATTTCTTTGCGAACGGCGCGCCGGTGGGCACGGCGTTCACCAGTCCGTTCACGGTGGTGTTGAGCAATGTGACGGCCGGCGCGTACACGCTCAGCGCCGAAGCGACCGATGAATTTGGTGTCTCCTCTGCGTCCACCCCCGTCACCATCACGGTAGTCGCGACAGGGCTGCCGGCCTTCGACAACGCCGCTGTTCTCACCAACGGCCAGTTCGCGATCCGGATGAGTGCTTCAGCCAATCAAACGCTGATCATTCAAGCTTCCACCAATCTGGCGGGCTGGACGGCGATTGCCACAAACAGCGCGGCCAAAGGAGTGATTGATTTTATCGACACGAACGCCGTCAACTTCCACCACCGGTTCTATCGCGCCATCAACAAACCGTAGGGAGTCGCCTTGGAGTCGAAAAATGACCTTCCGCTCCAGCGAACATAGGTTAGAATCTGCCCCAAATGAATTTGTCCACGGTGCCAATCGAAATCGGTGATCGGATCAACACGCGCATTCTTGCGGTCTCGGAAGACCGCCTCCAAGGATTTCAACGCCATCCGCTGGAGGAAATCGCGCGCCAGGCCAGTGTGGAACTGCCGGTCGTCATCGAGCGTATTCAAGCGATGCTGCGGAGCGGGACGATCCGCCGTGTGCGGCAGACGTTGCTGGCCACCAATCTCGCGCAAGGCGCGCTGGTGGCCTGGCAGGTGCCGTCGGAAAAGCTCGACGCGGCGTTCGATTACATGTTCCAAAAGGATCCGTTTTCCGGTCACGTCGTCACCCGCTCGACCGACGCTGCCACGCCCGGCTCAAACTACAAACTCTGGACGACGCTCAAAGTGCCGCAGAGCTATTCGATGCGGCGACACTGCCAATTCCTCGCGCGGCAGACCGGCGCGGAGAAGTTCATCCTGTTGCCAGCCAAACGGCTGTTCGCGCTCGGCGTCGGCCACGTGCGGCGTCGCGGCATGGAGCCGGGCGGCAAGGCCGCTGTGCCGGCCGACGTCACCGAAGTCACCGTGACGACGCTCAACGATTTGGAGTGGCGGATTCTGGTCGCGCTGAAACGCGAATTCGAGCCGGAGGAAATCGTGCCGAACCTCTGGGAGTCGCGCGCCCGCGAAGCAGGCGTGCCGCTCGAAACATTTTATGAAGTGGCGGAGGATTTCGATCGCCGCAAGGTCATCGGACGCTTTTCGACTTTTCTGGAGCACGTCAAACCGCTGGCGACCGGCGAGCGGGTTACCCGTTTCAACGCGCTCTTTCACTGGGCGGTGCCGCCGGGTCGCGAAATCGAAACAGGCCGGGAAGTG
>QHOP01000435.1 GCA_003219345.1 Verrucomicrobiota bacterium | reverse complement strand
TGGTCATTCTATTGCCCGAGGCCGTGGACGGTTTGGGCGCATTGGAGCAACGGTTGGACGCGAAGGAATTGACGAGCTGGCTCGCCGCGCTCGATCAGGCCCGCGAGTCGGAGGCCATAGTCGTCCTGCCCAAGTTCAAGTTGAACTGCCGGCTCAATTTGAAGGACGACCTAGCGGCGATGGGCATGCCGTCCGCGTTCAAACCCGGCGCCGATTTCTCCGGGATGACATCAGCGGAAAAGCTCTGGATCAGCGATGTCGTGCACCAGGCGTTCGTGGACGTGAACGAAGAAGGCACCGAAGCGGCGGCCGCCACGGCCGTAGCGATGACACGCTCGGCAAGCGCGAGTCACACGCCGTTATTTCGAGTGGACCACCCGTTTCTGTTCCTGATCCGCGAGCGCCAGACGGGCAGCATCCTGTTCCTGGGCCGGGTCGTTGACCCCACGAAGTGAGTGCCAACTGCCGCCGTAGGTCTCGGCGTCACGCGGGCGCCTTTCGGCGTGCCGCTGAAAAACGTTCGGTAACTTTACGCGTTTTGGTCGTGATTCTGTCTAATTACCGGTTCTGGTATGGCGTACCTTATGAAAATGTTTCCGGCGGTTCTCCTTCCGCTCCTTGCCTTCCTCAGCGTTATCCCGGCGGCATGGGCCGCCTCGCGCGACGCTCAGTGGAAAGAGGTGGATGAAGCGGTCCGGAAAGGCCTGCCGAAAACCGCCATCGAGAAACTCGATCCAATTATCCAGGGCGCCTTGAAGGACAAAGCCTGGGGCGAAGCAACGAAGGCCATCGCGCGGAAGATCGTTCTCGAAGGAAACATCCAGGGCAACAAGCCGGAGGGAAAAATCATTCGCCTCCAAGCCGAGGTTGTGAAGGCGCCGAAGGAAATCGTGCCGTTGCTCGATACCATTCTGGCCAACTGGTATTGGCATTACTTCCAACAGAATCGCTGGCGCTTCATGCAGCGCACGCAGACCGCGCAGGGGAGCGCACGCGCCCCGCGTGCGTCCGGCGGCGCCTCGCCGCCGGAGGACTTCACCACCTGGGACCTGCCACGCCTTTTCGCGGAGATCGACAAGCAATTTCAGAAGGCGTTGGCCAGTACCGACACGCTCAAGAAGACGCCCGTCGCGACGTTCGATGATCTCTTGCAGAAAGGAACGCTGCCCGACAATTATCGACCTACGCTCTACGACTTCATCGCGCACGAGGCGCTGAAGTTTTACGCGAGCGGCGAGCAGGCGGCGGCGAAGTCCGAGGACGACTTCGAGCTTTCGGCGGGCAGTTCGATTTTTGACGACGCGGAGAAGTTCATCGCGTGGGACCCTGGTAGCCGCCGACGTCAGGAGGCGGACAAAGCAGGAGGTCCAAAAACTGCGAATCCGCCTCCTGACGTCGGCGGCTACGATAAGGATTCGCCCATCTCCAAAGCCGTTCGCCTCTATCAGGACCTCCTGAAGTTTCACCAGAACGACAAAGACCGTTCAGCCTTCATCGACGACGACATCGCGCGGTTGGCTTACGGTTACAACATCGCGTTCGGTGAGGAGAAGAACGCTCGCTACAAAGCGGCGTTAAAGGCGCTCGTGGACAAATGGGCTGACCACGAGCTGTCCGCGTTCGCGCTGCACCACTGGGCCCGCGTCGTCCAAAGCGAAGAGGAGTTCGTCGAGGCGCGGAAGATCGCGTTAAGCGGAGCCAACGCGTTTCCGAACAGCGCCGGCGGTAAGCTCTGCCGGAACCTGATCGCCGAAATCGAAGCGAAATCGGTCGCCGTCACGACCGAGCGGGTCTGGAATTGTCAACGTAGGGCAGGCGTCCCGCCTGCCCAAACCCAGGTTGACTCGAAAGGCAGGCGGGACGCCTCCCCTACTCTGGAAGTGCGCTACCGCAATGTCACGAACATTTACTTTCGCGCCGTCCCTTACGATTGGAACATCTTTCTCCAAAAGAATCACAGCCGCTCCGAAAGCCTGAACGAAACCGAGCGCAAGGAACTGCTGGCCAAACAAGCGACGCTCGAATGGTCAGCGAATCTGCCAGCGACGCCGGACTATAGGGAACGGGCCGAAGCATTGCCTGCTCCGGACCAGCTCAAGTCCGGCTTTTATTTCCTCATTGCGAGCCACAAATCCGATTTCAGCGAGACGGACAACCAGATCACGTTCGCGGACATCTGGGTGAGCGACCTCGCGCTCGTGCTGCGTCCGCGCGACGGCCAGATCGAGGGTTTCGTGCTCGAAGCGAATTCCGGCGAGCCGGTCGCCGGCGCGGAAGTGATGGCGTGGCGTCTGGACAATCAGGGCAATCGCGTTCCGCACCCGGCGTTGACCACGGACGAGAATGGTTTCTTTACGTTCAAGGCGAATCAGAACCAGAGTTACCTCTTTCGCGCGCGTCACAACGGGCGTGAGCTGGGTTCGCAACAGGAATACTCGGCCTACGACTACGAGCGTCAGCGCACTTATAACCAGACCATTTTTTTCACCGACCGCGCAATTTATCGTCCGGGGCAGACAATTCAATACAAGGGCGTTTGCCTCCGTGTGGACCAGGAGAAGGACAACTACGAAGTGCTCGCCGGCCGCGAACTGACCGTCGTTTTCGCCGATCCGAACAACAAGGAAATCGCGCGGCAAAAGCATCGTTGCAACGACTACGGCTCGTTCAGCGGCAGTTTCACCGCGCCGCGCGACCGGTTGATGGGCACGATGCGGATTTACGTGACGCAAGGCCCCACTGGTCAGGAGAATGTCAACGTCGAGGAATACAAGCGTCCGAAATTCCAGGTCGCGCTCGACGCGCCGAAGACCGCGGCGAAGCTCAACGACAAGGTTTCGTTGACCGGCCACGCGATGAGCTACACCGGCGCGACGATTGACGGCGCCAAGGTAAAATACCGCGTTGTGCGCGAGGTGCGCTGGCCGTATTGGTGGGGTTGGTATGACTCCTGGCGCAGACGAAGCATTTCGGCCAGCCAGGAGATCGCGCACGGAGCCGTTGCAACGGACACGGGCGGCTCGTTCAAAATTGAATTCGTTGCCAGGTCCGATCCGAAGGTTTCGGAAAAGGACGAGGCGTCGTTCAGCTTCAGCATTTACGCGGACGTGGCGGACACCGCCGGTGAGACGCGATCCGCCCAGCGCAGCATCAATGTCGGCTTCACCGCGTTACAAACGACACTGAGCGCCGGCGACTGGCAGACTGAGGACAAGCCTGTCGAAGCGGGTATCACCGCAACGACTCTCGATGGCGAACCGCAAGTGGCCGAGGGCAGCGTGAAGATTTATCGCCTGAAGCAGCCGGACAAAGTGCATCGGCCTTACCTGGGCGAAATCAGTGATTATCATCCCGACCCGACGCCGCAGAATCCCGATCTCTCCGATCCGAACTGGTGGGAGTTGGGCGAGTTGGTCGATGAGAAAGGCTTCACGACCGATACAAACGGATACGCAAAGCTGTCCTTTAAGCTCGAGATTGGTATTTATCGCGCGATGCTCGAAACGCAGGACCGCTTCGGGAAGAAGGTCACCGCGCGCCAACAAATCCGCGTGCTGAAGCCCGACGACACGAAGCTGGCGATCAGAATTCCGCATCTGCTCGACGCGCTGAAGTGGAGCCTGGAACCGGGCGAGGAATTCATGGCGCTGTGGGGCACGGGCTACGAGGCCGGGCGCGCGTTCGTCGAGGTCGAACATCGGCACAAGATGATTCAGCGCTACTGGACGAAACCGGGCGAGACGCAGCAGCAAATCAGGCAGGCAGTGACCGAAGCGACGCGCGGCGGGTTCACGCTCCACGTGACGCAAGTGCGAGAGAATCGCGCTTACCTCGCATCGCGACACGTCGATGTGCCGTGGAGCAACA
Source organism: Verrucomicrobiota bacterium (assembly GCA_003219345.1). GTDB lineage: Bacteria > Verrucomicrobiota > Verrucomicrobiia > Limisphaerales > AV2 > AV2. The sequence goes on along the minus strand of QHOP01000435.1, from coordinate 7,757 downwards.
AGGAGCTCGAAGTCAAATGGGAACATTTCACCTCGAAACTGGAACCAAATCAGAAGGAGACGTGGACGGCGGTCATAACCAAATCTGAAATCCGAAATCCGAAATCCGAAATAGAAAAGGCTGTCGCGGAAATGGTCGCGACGCTTTACGACGCGTCACTTGACCAGTTCATGCCTCTGTTTTGGCAGCAACGCTTCAGCTTCTTTCGCCAGGATTACTCGACCGCCAGCGCGTCGTTTGAAAACAGCGCCAAACAATTTCAATGGCTTAGAGGACAGTGGGGACATGACTACGCAAGCGTGGACGTGCGTTATCGGCAGTTTCCGCCGGATTTGGTGGCGAATTCTTGGGGCTATGACTTTGTCAGAACCAGGGGCGGTTTAGGCGGAGGTGGAGGATATGAGTATGGAAGAAATGGAAGACTCCTGATGGAGCGCAACGCTTTGGCGCTCCAGCAGACCCCCTACGTTTCCGGATTGACGATGGCGGTCGCCCCCGCTGCTCCCATGCAACTGGAAGCCCAGAAGGCAGACGCATTTTTTGCCGCAGACAAATCGGGAATTCGTGGTGGTGGCGCGCCTTCGTCTGCGCAAACACCAACAGGCCCCGACCTCAGCCAAGTCACAGCGCGAAAGAATTTGAACGAAACCGCGTTCTTCTTTCCACAGCTCGTCTCGGACAGCAACGGCGTTGTGCGGATGACGTTCACCATGCCGGAAGCGCTCACGGAATGGAAATTCATGGGATTCGCGCACGACCAGGCGTGCCGTTCCGGTTACCTCGAAGGCAAGGCGGTCACGTCGAAAGACCTCATGGTGCAGCCAAATCCGCCACGCTTTGTGCGCGAAGGGGACGTGATTGAGTTCACGGTGAAGGTTTCGAATCAGACGACGAATCGCCAGACCGGCAAGGTGCGGCTGACGTTCAACAGCGCGCTGAACAGCGAGTCTTTCGACGCCGCGCTCGAACTGCGAGCCGTGGAAGAACGCCCCCTCACCCCATCCCTCTCCCCCGCGGGGGAGAGGGTGCCCGCAGGGCCGGTGAGGGGGAGCCACCGCGCGAACTCGCAACCACCGACGGAAATCGCCTGCGACATTCCCGCCAAGGAGTCGCGCAGTTACTCGTGGCGGATCAAAGTGCCCGACGGCGCCCCGTTCCTCACCTACAAAGCCGTCGGCGCCACGGACAAAGTCTCCGATGGCGAAGAAGGTTATTTGCCGGTGCTGTCGCGGCGGATTCTGGTGACGGAATCGCTGCCGCTGCCGATTCGCGGTCCGGCGACTAAAAAATTCGAGTTCACGAAGCTGCTCAAGTCCGGCAGTTCGAAGACGCTGCAGAACCAAAGCTTCACGGTGCAGATGGTGTCGAACCCCGCGTGGTACGCGGTGATGGCACTGCCGTATCTGATGGAGTTCCCGCACGAATGCAGCGAGCAGACGTTCAACCGGTTTTACGCGAACGCGCTCGCGCGTTTCATCGCCGGCTCCGATCCGAAGATTCATCGCGTGTTCGAACAATGGCGCAACACGCCCGCGCTCGACAGTCCGCTGGAAAAGAACCAGGACCTCAAGAGCGTGGCGATTGAAGAGACGCCGTGGCTGCGACAGGCGCAGAACGAAACCCAGGCGCGCCGCAATGTCGGCATTCTGTTCGACGACAACCGGCTGAATTACGAAACGGAGCGGACGCTGCAAAAGCTCATCGACGTGCAGTTGCCGGACGGTTCCTGGCCGTGGTTCCCCGGCGGGCGGGGCAACGACTACATCACACTCTACATCACGACCGGCTTTGGCCGGATGCGGCATCTCGGTCTCGATATCAACGTCGCTCCCGCGATCAAATCGCTCGACCGGCTGGACGCCTGGATGGATGAGCATTACCGCGAGATTTTAAGAATCGCCGAACCCGCGAAATACGTCCCCAGCGCGACGGACGCGCTCTATCTTTATGGCCGGAGCTTTTTCCTGAAAGACAAGCCGGTGGCCGGACAGCACAAGGCGGCCATCGATTTTTTCCTGGCGCGTGCGCGCGACCATTGGCTGAAGGTTGCCGACCGCCAGTCGCAAGGTCACCTCGCCATCGCGCTGAAACGATTCAACGCTTTTAACGGTTCCAACGATTCAACGCCGACCGACATCATGAAATCCATCAAGGAGCGGAGCGTGACGAATGAAGAGATGGGGATGTTCTGGCGCGAGACGGAGCTGAGCTGGTGGTGGTATCGCGCGCCGATTGAAACGCAGGCGCTGATGATTGAGGCGTTCGACGAAGTGATGGGCGACAAGCAGGCGGTGGAGGAATGCAAAGTGTGGCTGCTGAAACAGAAGCAGACGCAGGATTGGAAGACCACGAAGGCCACGGCGGACGCCGTCTATGGGTTGTTGCTGCGCGGGCGCGATTTGCTGGCGAGTGACAAGTTGGTGGAAGTAACCGTGGGCGGCGTGAACGTGACTCCCGGCTCGGCGAAGCCAGGCGCGGAAACCCGAAATCCTAAACCCGAAACCCGAAATCCTGTCGAACCGGGCACCGGCTTCTACGAGCGCCGTTTTGTCGGCTCAGAAATCAAACCGAAACTCGGCGAGATCACGGTGAAGAAAGGGAATGACGGCGTCGCCTGGGGCAGCGTCCATTGGCAATATCTCGAAGACATGAGCAAGGTAACTCCCTACGAAGGCACGCCGCTCAAGCTCAAGAAGACGCTTTTCTCGAAGGTCAACACCCGGAAAGGCCCGACGCTGGAACCGGTGAAAGGCGCGCTCAATGTCGGCGACGAACTGGTGGTGCGCATCGAACTGCGTGTCGATCGCGACATGGAATATGTCCATCTGAAAGATCAGCGTGGCAGCGGCACTGAACCAGTGGACGTGATTTCACGATACAAATATCAGGACGGCCTCGGTTACTACGAATCCACGCGCGACACCGCCAGTCATTTCTTCATCGATTACCTGCCGAAAGGCACCTACGTGTTTGAATATTCCACTCGCGTGCAACTCCGTGGCGAATACCAGACCGGCATCGCAGACATCCAGTGCATGTATGCGCCGGAGTTCGGCAGCCATTCCGAGAGTCTGGCGTTGATCGTGAAGTAGAAAGTCCGGCGAAGAGGCTCAGGAAGGCCGGTTTTCGTCCGCCGTTTGGGCGGCGTTGAGGAGCAGGCTTTGCCAGGTGGTGAAAATGGTGCGCTCCGCAGGCGGCGCGCCGGTGCCTTCCTGGGCGCGTCCGCCGCGCCAGCCGATGATTTCGCTCACCGCCGCCTCGCCTTTTGATTTGGCGGTCGTCGCGTGGATAATCTCGCCGTTTTGAAAATAAATGCGCCCGCGTCCGCCCTGGGCCGACGTGAAGTCGATGACTTGTGTGGCGTTGTTCAAGCACTTCAGTTGAATGATATCGAGCACCGTCAGCCGGGTGAGCGAGGCGGCGAAAAAACCGGTGTTGCCACTGGCCTGTGCCGCGAGCGCAGCGCGGCAATCCCGCGCCAGCCCGGCTATCGAAAGGTAATGAACCGGCTTTTCCATGAAACGCACCACCCCATACGCTTCCGCCTGGTCCCGATATTCGGGCAGCGGCTGCGCGGTCATGACGACCACGCTGGCGGACGGATTCTTGACGCTGATCTCCGCGATGAAATCAATCCCGGAGCCGTCCGGCAGATTCACATCCAGAACGAAAAAATCGATTTCATACTCTTCCAGAAGCATGCGCGCTTCGGCCATGGAGCGGGCCGTCAGGATAAGATCATCGGGCATGGCGACATTCAGGGTCTTGGCCAACGCTACCGCCGTCACCAGGTCATCTTCCAAAAGCATTACGCAAAATTTTTTCATTGCGAAAGGTGGAAGAAGGTTCCTTTCAGTCACGCCACGAGTCAACCCCAATCCCCCCGCCCTTCGCCATGTGCGCTTATCCAAGGGACTCCGCAGTATCCTCCGCGCCATCAGCGGCCCAGACGAAAGAAGGCCTGCGTGTTGGTGGCAGGCAGTAGAAGGACGTATTGGTCGTCCCGAGTCGAGGGCGTGGCCAGGACGTCGGTCCACAAGGGCTGCGCCAGGTCTGTTTTCATCTGCACGGAGTAACCCGAGGCGTTGGTCGTCCAGGAAAGCGACAGGAACATCGTCACGTTGCCCGGGTTGAGCTTGGCGCGCAAGACGGGCGGTTTGCAGCCCTCGAGGAGGTTCACACCCGCCATTGGACCGCACGGTCGGATGACCGCGTAACGCACGCGGGTGAAATAGACGCCCGGCAGACTTTGCGAGCCGGCCGGTTTGTTAATAACAAAACGCGCGGCGGCCTGCGGACCCTGGTTCACGCCATTGAACTTCACGTCGGGTATCTCGAAATAGGCATCCAGCCATCGGTCGCTGCCGGTCACTCTTGCCACGACGTTGGCGGGCGTGAACGCGAATGTTACCAGACCGCCGCGATCGGATTGATAAACCTCCGGACGAAAAGTCGCCCCGACCAGGGTCGGATCATCATAATAAGTTACGCAAACGGCCAGGCGCGCGTTGTCCTGCGTGGAAGGACCGAACGGTTCGTTGATGATGGCAAAGTTGAGGTAAATGCCGGGTGTGCCGTCGGGCCGCACCGCCTGGCGCCGGTCATTGGCCGGCCCGGCTCCTTCTACGACCATAAACTGGTCGCCGCCGGAGGTGCCGACATCCAACCCATTCATGATCCCTTTGCCGAGATCCAGTTCCGCATAGTTGCCGTAGGCATCGCTGCATATGTTGGGGTCTTCAAAGCAATCCGGAATCGGGTCGAGACCAGCCAGCGCATTCGTGCCCGTCCGGTAAATGCCCAGCTCAACTCGCGAGATAAGCACCTGGCCATTTTGAAAGACCAGGCGCGGACCGCCTTCGAGAGAGCCGGTGTTGACTCCTTTGAGATCGACTGCGGGAACATTGAACGCCCGCCGCACCCATTTGCCGGTGCCTTCTAGAGTGTGGAGCCGATTGGTCGGATAAATCGCCGCGCCGCCGGATTCATCGGTGGCATAGGTTTCAGGTCCGAAAACAGTGCCGGCGAGCGCGGGATCGTCGTAGAATTCGACGCAAAGCTTGACGTTGCGTGGATCGTTGCACGGGAGGCCGAGGTAATGATCGGTGATGCCGAAATTCATATAAGAACCGTTGGCGCGAACGGCCCGGCGCAAATCACCTGGCGGGCCGACGTTGTCCTGGTAGGTCACGGTCTGGTCGCTGTCATTGAGCACGACCAAGTGAGAGTTGGTGTTGTGGCTGATGTCGGCGAACGCCAGATTGGTGTCCGGTTCCGGAGCACAGGTTTCCGCCGACGCGAAGCGGTTGATCTGCTGGGGCTCGCCGAAGGCGCCGTGCTCGCCAAGGGCCACCAGCCGCACGATCAGGTTGGGAACTCCTTCCGCGCGGATGGTGCCCCCATTGACGCCGCCGAAGGCCGTAGCTCCCTGCGCATCGGGCGGGACCACGCCGACATAGCGCGTGCCGTCGGCGCGCTTGGCGTTCTCGATCCGGAACAAGATCCAGTCCCATTTCTTGTTTTTCGCTTCGACCGGGAGCGAACCGCCGTTGGGGAAGTGCAGGTCCGGCAATGAACCGGTGAGAAACACAAAGTTGCGGGGTTGACCGTTGGCTCCCAAGAGTGCGGCATCGCCATACACTTGCATGAGGATATCGATCGTGTCGTAATTCGCCCAGTCCTGGTAGAGTTGATCGGCAACGTTCAAATAATTCCCGGTGACTTTCAATCCGCTGTGACCTCCAATGGTGGTGGGAGTGGTCAACTGGTCGCCGCCGCTCAGGATTTGCAGCGTGTCAGCCGACCAGGAGGCGCCAGGGGCAGTGAAGGACTGATCGGTACTGACAAAGTGCACGACTTTGGAGGAATTGATGGTGAGTGGCCAGATTTCCGGATCGAACGGGCCACCCACGAGGAGCTGCCCGCGGATTTCACCATCCTGCGAATCAATCGTGTGAATGTTCGCGTAGAGCAGGCCATTGGTCAGATTGGAGATTTGCGCGGCGGTCAGCGCGGCTGTTGTTCCCCGCAGCGCGCCCGACCGGGTGTCGATCGGCACGTTCGTCAATGGGAAGAGAACCGGAGCGTTGGTGCCAGGCCCCGCCGGGCCGTGAATGTAGGCCGCCTGAAAGTCCGCCGCCAGGTTGGTATAACTGATGTCGTAGTTCAACGTATTGTCGGCATTCAGCGTCAACGTGCCCGAACCGGTCGCGGTGCTTAAGGTGGGAGGAACTTCCTGGGAGGAATCCAATCGAACAACAAATGAAGTTTGCGCGCCTACAACCTCCAGGCATGCGCAAAGTGCCAGTGGCAGAACAGCCGTCTTTCGCATAAGACCTCGCGTGATTAAGGGATTGTCAAAATCCTATTGGACGCGTTACCGGTGTAAAGGCCAAAATCGGCGTCCTTCGTCTCATGCGCAAGCGTCACCGTCCTGTTCCCCATGCGCCTTCCTGGAGAGAACTCCCCGAACTTTTGACGCGCATTGGGACCATGAACCACCCCCTCACCCGACCTCCGGCCACCCTCTCCCCATCCGATGGGGAGAGGGAAGGGGTGAGGGGTCGGTTCATGGGAAGCCGAACCTCCAATTCTGGACACGCATGGGGCCTTGCCAACTGGTATGGCGCGGTGTCCTCACCGCGCAGGGTTGCTCTTTGACGGCGCGCGCGTCCGTTCGTAGTTTGTGGGTGCCGCTCGCGATGAGCGCGCCGACTGAAATGGCACGAACAAAACAAATATCCAATCCAATGACACCCCTGCTTGGCTGCGGCGCGCGTCGCAGAAAAGCGTTCCGGGCGATTCGGCGGCTGGCTTCGAGGATCGGACCCCTGCTTTTGGCGGCAACCAGTCTCGGCGCCCTTGGATTCCGCGAGGCCATCGCTCAGGAGATCAATCCGCCGCTGGGGCCGTACGTGCATTTGACCGCAGCCGATTTCACAACAGCTCCAGTTTCAGCACGAACACGCCCCTGGTCGCCACGTATTATTTCTACTGGTATGACATCTATTCCAACGCGCACATCATGGACGGCGACGGGACCGACGCGCTGACGGATCATCCGCCTACGCTCACGGACTTTTCCTACAAATCCAAAGCGTGGCATGAAACCCAGCTTGCGGACATGATGGACGCCGGGATCGACATCGTGCTGCCGGTTTATTGGGGCGCGCCTTCGGAACGGAACCCGACGAGTTCGCAGCACTACTGGAGCTACGCCGGGTTGGGACCGCTGATCACCGCGCGAGACGAACTGCTGCAAGCAGACAAACAACCGCCGCGCATCGGCCTCTTTTACGACACGAGCACCCTCCAGTACAATTCGTGGGGCGAACATATTGACCTGACCACCGCCCGCGGGCGTGAATGGTTCTACGAAAGCATCCGCGATTTCTTCTCGCTCATCCCGCCCCGCCACTGGGCGATGATCAACGGCCAACCGGTGGTTTTCCTCTACAACTCCTCCTTCGCCGTCGCGCATGACCAATCGTGCATCGATTATGTCAAGCAGGCCTTCGCCCGTGATTTCGGCGGCCGCGTGCCCTACCTCGTTCGGGAAATCTCCTGGCGCGTGCAGTCGGACAACGTATATGCCTGGGGCGGCGCCTTGGGACTGAAAAATCCCGGCATCGCTTCACTCGGACCCGGTTACAACGACTCGGCCGTGCCGGGGCGCACGCCGCTGACTGTGGACCGTCAGGGCGGGGCCTTTTTCGAGCGGAACTGGACGCGGTTTCTCTGGAACCCTTCCCGCATCG
>QHOP01000434.1:6921-16917 GCA_003219345.1 Verrucomicrobiota bacterium | reverse complement strand
TGCCGAGTGAGGTCACAACCGAGCCGGCCGTCGTGATGTTCACGAGGAAAGCTCCCAGAAAAATCACCGGCCAAACGCGATACCCAAGCATGAGCAGGCCCGCCAGAGCGATTCCCGTGGGCGGCCATACCGCCGTCGCGTTCGCATGGACGAAGGCCAACCTCAGGCCAAGCTTGCCCGCGACGAAGTAAACGGTCAGCAACACCAACAGGGCTCCAAGACTTTCCGACCTCCGTGCAAAAGGACTTTCGCTTTTTGTCACTTGCACAACCTCAGTGTTGGGAACAGCTCATCGCCGGGTTACGATGCGCTGAAAAGCCTAGGCGAAAACAGAACAACTGTCAAAGGAACCCTTTGGACGGTCTACGCCTTCGCGGGGGACACGCCTTCCAAAACATGCGACCTGGAACCGTATAAGAGCTTAATCGATTTGGCTTGTTTACTCGGTCCCTGGGCGCCATCCTGTCAGCTGTCAGTCCGGCACAAGCATTTGAGTGATCTAAAAAATTATGGCGACCCAGACAAACACGACCCATCTGAAAACGCCACTCCAGAATCTCGAGGAGTGGGAGGATTTTTTGAAAGAACGCTATCCGGAAGTGCCGGAGAAAACCGGATCCTTCCAGGCAAACAACCCCGGCAAGAAACAGGAGGAATTTCGCAACTACGAAGCCACCGCGCGGCCCACGGTGCGGGAATTCTATCGCCTGAACCATCGCTATCAGACGTTTGATTTCGTGCAGTCGAAGAAAGGCGAATTTTTGTCGCTCGACCGTCGGAAAATGGGGATCTGGGAGGCGATGGAGTTTTTGAACACGCTGGTGGACGACAGCGATCCCGACACCGACCTTTCCCAGCTCGAGCATTTGCTGCAGACCGCCGAACAAATCCGCAGGGACCGCCATCCGCGCTGGTTCATCCTGACCGGGTTGATTCATGACCTGGGGAAAATCCTCTGCCTTTTCGGCGAACCGCAGTGGGCGGTGGTGGGCGACACTTTCCCCGTCGGTTGCGCCTGGTCGGAACAAATCGTTTTCCACAAGTTTTTCGCCGACAACCCGGACAGCCGGGAGCCGAAGTATCAAACCCGGCTCGGCGTTTACGAAGCAGGCGGCGGTCTGGGCCAGGTTCAGATCTCCTGGGGCCACGACGAATATTTGTACCACGTCGTGAAGGATTATCTGCCCGAGGAGGCGCGCTACATGATCCGCTACCACTCCTTTTACCCGGCGCATCGCGAGGGCGCTTACACCTACCTGATGAACGACGGTGACAAGGCCATGTTTAAGTGGGTTCGGGCCTTCAACCCTTACGACCTTTACACCAAAAGCCACGAACGACCAAAAGTGAACGAACTGCGGCCGTTCTACGAAGAGTTAATCGCCGAATATTTCCCGGCTCAACTGCGCTGGTAACTTTCCAACTCAAACAAAAGCCGCAGCGAACACCTGGGGTCGAGATTTGGCTTTCCACTTCGGCTTGGCGCTGCTAGGAATTGCCGCCGTGAAAAGGACAAAATTTTTAATCGCCCGGCTCATATTCTCAATTCTTTCTCTCTCCGCGTTGTCCGTTTCCAGGACCATGGGCGATGACACGCGGGCCGACGTTGCCGCTCCGAAACCGGTCAACGACGCCACCGAGCCGAAGAAAGAAGCCCCGGAACCAAAGAAGGAAAGCGCCGAAGCTGCGAAAGAGGACGCCGCGGCGAAGTTGCTGAAACTGTTTCAGGAAGAGAAGCCCATCACCAACACCCTGGGCACGGTGATGGTGTGGTTGCCCGCCGGTTATCGTGTCGCTCAATATGAAGTGACACAAGCTCAATACCAGCAAATCATGAAGGACAACCCGAGCAAATTCCCCGGCCCGCAGTATCCGGTTGACAGCGTGACGTTGAGCGAAGCGAGCCAATTTTGCAGGAAACTCACCGACGCAGAAATTGAAGACCACAAACTGCCCAAAGGCTACTCTTATTCTCTTCCCTCGGAACAACAATGGGAGGAGTACGTGGATGAGGCCGACTTGAAGCAGGCCGTAACCAGTTACTATGGCGATCGCAAGAACCCGGAAAACGTCGGCCTGTTTCCACCCAATAAATTCGAGCTTTACGACACGCGAGGCAACGTTTGGGATTTGTGCAACGACAACGTCGCCCGCGGAGGGTCGTGGCGCAGCTACGATGACTACGTGTTTATCCAATTCCGTTACGTGGCGGAACCAGATAAGAGGTACGACGACGTCGGCTTCCGCGTCGTGCTGCAAGGAGAAGGTGGCGTCGTCCAGCAGAGCGCGCCCTCGCCAGGCAAGTAGAGGAGAAACTCGTTTCGGCCCGCGTTGGCGAACGCAGTCGGGATGGTGCGCGCTGCAGGATTTGAACCTGCGACCCCCAGTGTGTGATACTGATGCTCTACCGCTGAGCTAAGCGCGCGACCACGGCAACGGTACCGGCCAGGCCGACCATTTCAAGTTTTTCTTCCCAACCCCATGTATTTCTCTTCAGGGTTGTTGCCGCCGGGCCAATTCCCTGCTAGCGTGCCACGCAGTGAGACCAAAACGATTCTTCGCTGCTCTGTTACCGGGCTTTTTGTTTGTCACCCATTCATACGCTCAGTCAACGCAGTTGATGATCGAACGCAACTCCGGCCCTGCCCGGCTGGGCGTCATCGGTGAAGCGAACCATGACTACGTGCTGGAAGTCTCCGCCGGCGATATCAGTTCCAATGGTTGGCAGCCGCTGATCACCGCGACCTTGACGAACTCGCCTCTGATGTGGTTTGACTCGGCCTCCGCACTTATGCCCCAGCGCTTCTACCGCGCAGTGAAACTGACCGACCCCGCCTCTCCCGTGATTGCGCCGGATTTTCGTCTGCTTGACCATCTGGGCCGCTCGCGCGAACTCAAATATCACCTCGCTGACACGAACGTCCGTTCCATTGTGCTCATTTTCACCGGCAACGGCTGCGGCAAAGTCCAGGAAATGGTCTCGGCCATCAAATCGTTACGTGACCAGTTCGGTCCTCAAGGCGTCCTCTTCTGGATGGTGGACGCCAACGCCGCGGACAACCGCTCCAACATCGTCGCCGAAGCCAACGCGCGGGGGATTGACCTGCCCATCCTTCACGACCGGGCTCAACTGGTCGCACGTGAGTACGGCGCCCGAACAACGCCCGAGGTCTTCGCTCTGAAGAAAGTTTCCGACCCCTGGACAACCAACTGGGCCGTCTTTTATCGTGGCGCGATTGATGATCGCATCGGCCCGTCGACGACCGGCACCACGCAATATTATCTCGCGAACGCGCTCGCCGCTCTGCTGGTCGGGCAGCCGGCCGCGATCACCAGCGCCAGGGCCGACGGTTGCCCCCTCACATTCAATCCGCCACAAGCCGCCTCCTATTCATCGGACATCGCGCCGCTGCTGCAGGCGAAATGCGTGCGTTGCCACAGTCCAGGCAACATTGCGCCGTGGGCGATGACGAACTATGACATCGTTCAAAGCTACGCAGGATTGATCAAAGACAACGTCCTCAACGGTCAAATGCCGCCGTGGCACGCCGATCCGTTCTACGGCTCCTTCGCCAATGATCTTTCGTTGACGCCACAGGAGGCGGCGATGCTGGTGCAATGGATCAACGACGGCGCGGCCCGCGGCAGCGGTCCCGATCCGCTCGCCGCCACGCCGCCACCGCCGACGAACTATCCGTTCGCCTGGCCTGCGTCATTGGGCCAACCGGATTTAGTGCTTTCCATCCCCGCGCAAAGCATCCCGGCCACGGGCATCGTTGACTACCGGTACCTTAATGTCACCACGACTTTCCCGACGGACACCTGGATTCGCGCGGCGGTAATCCGCCCGGGAAACAGAAAGGTGGTCCATCATTCCCTGGTCTTTTTTGGATCAGACAGTTTCTTCAAAGGGCTGTTGGGCTTTTTTGCCGGGTATGTTCCTGGTTACGATCCGGTCGCGTTTCCCGAAGGTACGGCGAAGCTCTTACCCCAGGGAACCGTGCTGCAATTCCAGATGCATTACATCACGACGGGGCAGGCGGAAACCGACCAGACTGAAATCGGCCTTTATGTTTCACCGACTCCGCCGACCTACGCGCTGCAAACCAAATCCGCTCCGAACACCGTTTTCAGCATTCCGCCCGGTTCCTCCGAAACCGTGGCCACGGCAAGTTACACCTTCAATACCAACGTCCGGCTTTACGAGACGTCCCCGCACATGCACTTGCGCGGGTCGTGGTTCCGCTATGAAGCGCTGTATCCGGACAACACAAGGGAAATCCTTTTGTCCGTGCCGCACTACGAGTTCCATTGGCAGACCCTCTACCGGCTGGCGCAACCGAAGTACCTGCCGGCAGGCACGCAATTGATCTGCACAGGCGCCTGGGACAACTCCCCTCAGAATCCGGAAAACCCCGATCCCACAGCCACGGTCACGTTCGGCGAACAGACGTTCAACGAAATGTTCATCGGCTATTTTAACTACGCCCAGGTCCCGTAGCGTCCCTCCGGCCGCTCCCTTCAATCAACGCAGTAGCAGCCAGTCAAAGCTTGGCGGTGGGTAGAGGGCTTGGTTAACTCCGCGCCGTGTTTTCCGCAAAAGCATTCCTTGCCGGTTTAGGTGGACTCAGTCCATGGATGCTGCTGGCCTTGTTTATCGCTTCGTCGTTTCTGCTGATCTGGCGGCTGGAACACATGACCGAAACCGGCGTGAAAGGAACAGTCCTGGGCACGCTCGTCATGCCGTACTGCTCCGGAATCGGCAACTTGATCTTCGTCTTTTTCGTTTATACCACCGGCCAGCCCGCCGAGGAAGTGATGACGAACTGTCTCGTCAACAACATCACCAACATGACTCTGATGATCGGCCTGCCCGCCATTTTCTGGGGCATGAGAATCATCCCCAAACCCGGTGCCAAGGCGAAACAAAAAAGAAGAAACAACAAAAACGAGCAGGAGCACCGCAACAACCGCCTGTCTCTGCAACTGACGCTGAGCGCCGTGTTGTTCTTCACCGGGGCAGTCTGGGCGTTGGCACGCGATGGCAAACTCAACCGGAGCGGCGGTCTGGTGCTGGTCGGACTGTTCTTCTTCTGGCAATGCTTTCACGTCTTCGACGTTCTGAAGACCAAAGTGCGAAAGAACAAGTCATGGAGCTGGTTGCTGGTCGTGGATTTTATTCTGTTGCTCATCGGCGCTTACGGCACCTACGTCAGCATCGACGGACTGGTCACCTGGATTTCCAACATTCACACCGGTTTCATCAGCGCGAAATATCTCGGCTGGCTCAGCGGCTGGCTGATGGTGCTGCCGAACGGACTCCTGGCCCTTTACTACGGTTGGAGACGCCGCCCCGAAGTCGTTTACGCCTCTCAGATCGGTGATGGGCACATTTGCATCCCTCTGTGCGTCGGACTCTCCGCGCTGATGACGGACATGCCGCTTCCGCCATTTTTTCAGGCCGGCGCGCTGATTCTGATCGGCGCGACGCTGATTCACCTCCTGTTCGTGAGTGTGTTCGGTCAACTCCCTCGCTTTATCGGCTGGGTTTTGACCGGGGCTTACGCATCCTTCCTCTACCAAGGATTGTTCCGCTAGAGCAGGACGGCTTACAATGGAAACACCAGCGGATCGGACCGGAACCTGTCGCTCAATTCAACAAACGGCACCTGCGCGCTCAGCCAGAGCGGATCTTTCGTGAGGGAATTCATCGATTGCGCTGTGTGGTTGCAAATCAGATAAAGACCCTCGCCCACAACCAGAAAGGCCTCGACCTTTGTGCCGACGCCATGGCGGGCAAATTCAAAGTCGCCAATGTCCTGCTGGTTGCTCAACAGCTCCGCGCTGAGCTCCTGCACATCCGTGGAAAAGTTCGTTTGAAAATCGTCTTTCCGCGGACCGAGGTAGGAGAGGATTTTGACTTTGTGTTGCATCAGCGACACAATCGCCCACTCGTCGAACACGGTTTTCTTGTAAAGCTCGTTCATCCGGTCGGCACAGCCGCGGATCAGTCGGTTGGCTTCATCCAGCGTCATAATCAAGTCACTTCGTCGGTTCGGCGAGAGCAAAACAAGTTTGCTGTTGGCAGACAAGTGAATTCATGACCGGCGCTCCATGAACGGGTGGGCGAGACTCCGTCGAGCCCTGATTTCTGTTCGTTGGAGCTGAGGGCTCGACAGAGTCTCGCCCCACCGTTGGTCCCAATGCGCTCCCAATTGGGGATTCAATCGGGCTTTCTTACGGCCGTGTCGCGCTGCGCCCAGGCCGGGTCGGGGTTCGGATAATCCAGGTTGTAATGCAGTCCGCGGCTCTCTGGACGCATCAGCGCGGAGGTCACGATGAGCTCGGCGACGGTCGCGATGTTGCGCAGTTCCAGCAGATCGCTCGTGACGACGAAATCCCAGTAATATTCCCGTATCTCTTCCTGGAGGTGGGTGATGCGTTTCTGCGCGCGTTGCAGACGCTTGTTGGTTCGCACAATACCGACGTAGTCCCACATCAACCGCCGGATCTCCTCCCAGTTGTGCGAGACCACCACCAGTTCATCCGCGTCCATCGCATGACCGGGTTGCCACGGCGGGATTTTGGAGTCAACCCGAGGCGGCGGGTGAGCAAGCAGTTTCATCGCCGCGCGACGAGCGCATACCAACGCCTCGAGCAACGAGTTGCTCGCCAGCCGGTTCGCGCCGTGTAATCCGGTGCAGGCGACTTCGCCGACGGCATAAAGGCCGGCGATTTCGGTTTCACCATTGACGTTGGTCAGCACGCCGCCGCATTGGTAATGCGCCGCCGGGACGACCGGGATCGGTTCCCGGGTAATATCGATCCCGTAACGCAGGCAGGTTTGATAGATGTTCGGAAATCGTTCGATGGTGAACTGCGCCGGCTTGTGCGTGATGTCAAGCAACACGTGGTCGGCGCCGCTCTTTTTCATCTCGCTGTCAATGGCGCGGGCCACCACGTCGCGCGGCGCGAGGGATTTCAACGGATGAGATCTGTCCATGAACTCCACGCCTTCGACGGTCTTCAGGACGCCGCCTTCGCCGCGGACGGCTTCGCTGATGAGAAATGACTTCGCCCGGGAATGATAGAGGCAGGTCGGATGAAACTGAATGAATTCCATGTTCGCGATGGCCGCGCCTGCGCGATAGGCCATCGCCACACCGTCGCCGGTCGCGATGTCCGGATTGGTGGTGTAGAGATAAACCTTGCTGCAACCACCCGTGGCCAGCAGAACTACACGCGCTGCAAAAGTCTCGACCTGGCCGGTTCTTCGATCCAACACGTAAACACCCACACAACGGTTCACGTAGCGCGGGCTTCCGGACTGCCCTTTTTTTTCCGCGATAACAGAAGCGGAACCTGCGTCCGGGTTCCGAACATTTGCCGCCACCGACTGGACGGGCGGGACGCTGCTCCCGCCTTGTTCCAGCTTCTGCGTGGTAATCAGATCGATGGCGATATGATCTTCAAAGATCTCGATGCTCGGCCGCTGAGCGATGGCCGAGAGCAACGCGCGCTCAATTTCCCGGCCGGTGACATCCTTGGCGTGCAGGATGCGACGCTTCGAGTGTCCCCCTTCCCGACCCAAATCCAGCTCACGCGCGCCGTTCGGCCCCGGGACTTCCCGCTCGGAAAATTTCATGCCCAATTCGATCAATTCGGCGATTCGCTCCGGTCCTTCCCGGACAATCGTGCGCACCACTTCTTCTTTGCACAAACCGGCGCCCGCCTGAAGCGTGTCGCGCACGTGCAGCTCGAACGAGTCCTCTTTCGACGTGACCGCCGCGATGCCGCCCTGGGCGTAGTTCGTGTTCGACTCGGCGCGATTCTTCTTCGTGATGATGGCCACGCGCCCGTGCGGCGCGACTTTCAACGCGAAGGTCAAGCCCGCGATGCCGCTGCCGAGGACGAGAAAATCGAATTGCTTCATTCGTCAATTATCCCTGCGTGATTCGTTAAAGTGCCAACCGGTTGAATCGTGACGGCTCAAGATTGCCTCGACGATTTAACGTTTTTAGCGATTCAACGACTCACAGTCGCCCATTATCAATCAACCTCGTCTTTCCCACAACCACCGCCAGCGCAATATGCGCTCCGCGTTGCACATTCGCCATTGGCTGCAATGTTTGCGGGTCGAAGAATTCGATGTAATCCACGCGCGCGGCCGGACGAGTTTCAATCAACCATTTCAATTCGGCCTTCAACCGGCTCGACGGGATTGCCTCTTTCGAGGTCCGCACCGCCTGTCGGGCCAATTGGATTGCCTGCCACAATGCCACGGCTTGTTCGCGCTCCTCCTCCGACAAATATTTGTTCCGTGAGCTCAGGGCGAGGCCATCGGCTTCGCGAACGGTCGGCGCGACGACCATTTTCACCGGAAAATGCAAGTCGCGCACCATCCGTTTCACCACCGCCGCCTGCTGAAAATCCTTCGCGCCAAACACCGCAACGTCCGGCAGCACGATGTTGAACAGCTTGGCCACAACGGTCGTCACGCCGCGAAAATGCGTGGGCCGCGATTCGCCTTCCATCCCGCGCGACAGACTTTCCTCGATGACATAAGTGCTGAACCCGGTGGGGCGAGCGTCCCCGCGAGCCGGATCCTCAGCAGCCTTGTCCCACGCCGGATACATCTGCTTGTCGCTCGGCACGAACAACACGTCCACCCCCGCGTCGCGGCAGAGTTCTTTGTCGCGGGGCAGGTCGCGGGGATAATTGGCGAGGTCTTCGGTCGGGGCGAATTGGGTCGGGTTCACATATATGCTGGCTACCACCACGCCCCGTTTGCCCACGGACCGTCGGGCTTTTTTAACCAGACTGATGTGCCCCTGGTGCAGGTAGCCCAGGGTAGGCACAAAACCAATCGATGTCCCTCGCCTTTTCCATTGCAGCGCCAATCGTTGCATCGCCGCCACCGAAGTCACGATTCGCATGACGGCAAGTTAGCGGCGGGGACAAGATTCTGTCGAGCCGTCAGATGGTCGCCGGGCGCGGGCGGAGGCTTTCCATGAACCGTTGCACCGCGCTACAAAACTCTGCTTCACCTGAAGCAAAGTTTTGTGTAGGACCGTCGCGACCGGTTCATGGCCCCGATTCGCGTCCAAATTGGGGAGGTTCTCCCTACCCATGAACCGACCCACCCCTGACCCCTCCCAGGAGGGGAACTCGGCAAGCGTGCCCGACATTGACTCCCCTCCTCCGGAGGGGTTGGGGGTGGGTTCATGGCCCCAACTCACGTCCAATTTTTGGAGGTGTTCGCTACCCATGAACGGTGCGGTCGTAGCGCAGCCATCCTGGCTGCCGGTTCTGTGGGCATCCTTGCCCGCAGAACACTTGGGCGGCAGGGATGCCGCCCGTACCGGCAGGCTGGAAGCCTGTCCCACGCTGTGGTCGGTGGTGCGGTTCATGGCTCCAATTCGCGTCTCGAGGACGAGGGGAGCGGGTGGCCCAAGACCAGTTGAAGGACGCGGCCCTGCCGACAGTTGCTGACATGCTCTCGGGAATTTCACTACAGCCGCATCTTGCGGGACATCTGGGCGATCAGCCGGTCGTTCAATTCCTTGGCCGGGTTGTAGCCGGAACGCTTGAGCTTGGTTTGGAAAGCGGCCACTTCAATCAACCGCGCCAGGTCGCGCCCGGGCCGGACCGGAATGATGATGTGCGGAATGTCCACCCCCAGGATCTTCACAAACTGTTCCTCCATACCGAGCCGGTCCACATCCTGCACTTCGTTCCAGACTTTCAACGTGACGACCAGATCGACCCGTTTTTCAGCGCGGATGCATTTCACCCCGAACATCGCAGCGACGTTGATGATGCCAATGCCGCGCACTTCCATGTGGTTGCGGGTCAGCTCGGCGCTGGTGCCGATGACTTCGCGCCCGTCCACCAGCGTGACTTTGGTCACATCGTCGGAAACCAGACTGTAGCCGCGCTCGATCAACGCCAGCACGCTTTCGCTTTTGCCAATGCCGCTTTCGCCGCGAATGATGG
>QHOP01000434.1:0-6893 GCA_003219345.1 Verrucomicrobiota bacterium | reverse complement strand
ATGAGCGGGCAGCGAAACACCGGCACGTCGGCCCGTTCCGCGGCCTTGAGAAAAAGTCTGTCCGGATGAATGTTCCGGCTGAAAACGACGCAGGGAATTTTATACGAAAACAGATCGGCGTAACGGTGTTCCCGTTCCTCCTTGCCCAGGGACTTGAGGAAGGTTGATTCCGCGCTGCCGATCGCCTGCACCCGTTTGCTGGCGAAGTATTTGGTGAACCCGGCCAGCGCGAGGCCGGGTCGATTGACCGTCGGCTCGCGAATCACCCGTTTCAAACCGGCGGCTCCGCCAACCAGTTTCATCTCCAACTCGCCGGCATGCTCGGTGTAAAACCGTTCAACGGTGACAAGATCGCGTTGCATATCTTTTGAAATCGTTAAATGCGTTAAATCGTTGAACAGACAAACGCCCTCGCTCACACGCGCTTCCCGTTCAACGCTTCGGCGATTTAACGCTTCAACTTTTTTGACGAATTGACGAACTATAGATTGAATTCCGGTCCGAGATAAATCTCGCGGGCCTTCGGGTCGTTGGGCATCTCCGGCCCAAGTCCATGGTAAACCACCTCGCCTTTATGAATCAGATAAGCGCGGTCCACCAGCTTGAGTGTCTCGCGCACGTTGTGGTCGGTAATCAAGATGCCCAGACCGCGTTCCTGCAGGCGCCGGACAATCTTCTGCACTTCATAAACCGCGATCGGATCAATGCCGCTGAACGGTTCGTCCAATAACATGAGCTTGGGGCTGGTTACCAACGCGCGGGTGATCTCCAGCCGCCGCTTCTCACCGCCGCTGAGCGTGTACGCCTTGCTTTTGGCGAGCCGCGCCAGGTCGAGTTCGTCGAGCAAATACTTCAGCCGCACCTGGCGCTCCTGCGCGTCCATCACGCATGTCTCCAGAATCGCCAGAATGTTCTGCTCGACGGTCAGTTTGCGAAACACCGACGGTTCCTGCGTCAGGTAACCGATGCCCAGCCGCGCGCGTCGATGCATCGGCCAACGAGTGATCTCCCGCTCCTGAAATCGCACGTCGCCTTCGTCCGGCTTCACCAAGCCGACGACGATGTTGAACGTGGTTGTCTTGCCGGCGCCATTGGGGCCGAGCAGTCCGACGATTTCGCCGGCATCCACGTAAATCGACACGCCATTGACGACGCGCCGGTGGCGGTATTCCTTGACCACTTTCTCGGTGCACAACAAATGTCCCTCCTGGTCAACGGTCACCGCGGGCGACGCGGGACTTTTTTTTTGCAGCTCCGGCTGCGTTTGTGACTGCGGCAGGTTCACAGAGAAATGGGTTGAGCGAAAATCATGATCACGATTTCGGCAGGGCCGGCGCTGCTTTCTTCTTCAGCGACTCAGGATTCAATCTCACTTTCCCCGCGCCGGCCGTCAGCACCGGATTATTCCCTGACAATTCCAATATCTCTGGAGCGCCCGTGTAAACCGCCTTCGACCCGCTGCCTTCGATTACGCCCTCCGCATCCGCCACGACGAACTTAACCCCGTTAGGGCGCGTCAACACGACCTCTGAGTTGCCGGCGGTGTAAACCGCTTTGTCGCCCTGTGCCCGTTTTTCTCCGCCGGCTTCGCGAACGACGAGATCCACGTTTCCCTCCGCGACAGCACCTTCCACCTGGTTTGTGCCCGACGACATTTTGCCGGTCACGGTCAACTCCTCGCTGGTCAGATTCATCCGCTCCGGTTCGCTGACCCGCACATGGCCGCGATAGGTCGCCAGGCTCAGATTCGTGTTCGCTGCGTCCGGTTTCAATTCAAAATCGTCCGAAGCGACCTCAATCGGCTTGGGCGGATCAGTCGAGGTCCCACTCGCCGCTGCGTTGGTCCGGGCAGCGGACCCGGACCGTAACCACGTCGAAGCGCCGAGTGCGCCGGGGGGCAAACGCGTCCGGACGTTGCGAGCGGCGTGATACGCCCTGTTTTTCAAGTCGAACGCGAGGACTTCGGAAGTTCCCTCGCGCTGGCTCATTTTCCACTCCGGGTTTCCCGTCACCTCGACAAGTTCGTTCGTCGCAGTGTAAACCGCCTTCGCACCGGTCACGCGAATGTCCCCTTGCTCCATCACCACGCTCCGCTCGGCCACGACGCTTTCCGTCCGGTTGCTTTGCACCGACGACATGATCGTCATCAACTCGCAGTCCAGGTTTCCATTTCCGCTGTTCACCCGCACGTTGTCGCGGAACACCGCGAGGTTGAAGTTTGTGTCCGTGACATCCGGCTTGAACTCGAAATCACCGGCACGCACCTGCGCCGGCTGGCCTTCTGCCGCGGCCGCCGTGGTTTCCGACGAACTTTCGGGCAGTAGAGAACCGCTCTGCCTAATCGAACCCGGCGGCAGCGTCATCTCCACGTTGCGCCGGGCGTGAAACTCCCGCGTCCTCCGGTTCACCACCAACTCCTCCGCACGACCCTCGTACTGGCGAAGGCGCCATGCTGGATTGCCCGTCAGCTCGATCGCCTCCGTGGCCTGACGATACGTCGCCTGATCGCCCGAGGCATGGACCTGGTCCGAGTCAATGACGACCTGTTGTCTTGCCACGATACTCTCAATCCGTCGGCTCTCGTCTGAAGGCGACCGCTCGGAAAAAGCGACTGCCAGAGCACTGCAAGTCATTTTGCCCTGCGGATCTTCCACTCGAACGTTGTGCTCGAACACAGCAAGATTCGACTGATAACGCATCCGATCGGAAAAAATGTGCAGCAGTTGATTGGTCGCCGGCGCTGCTTCGGTCCGTCCTGCGGACTGAGCAGAGCTGCTTGTCGTGGCCATTTGCGATGGTGATTGGAGCAAATCCTTTTGGATCGTCGCATGGACATGGTTGGAAATCGTCAACGATCCGTTCGCCCGTGCGTACTCAAAACCGTCGCCTTCGAGTGAAAACTGGCCGCTGCCGCTGCTCGCCTCCAGGCGATTCGTCGAAGCAACCGATTCGATTTTGAGGTTATAAATGCAAGCCGCTGAGGCGACTTCAAGGTTTGTCTTCCCGGTGTCATCGAAGAATTGAAGCCGGACTCCGTCGCCGATCAGCAACTCCTCGTTGGAAATATTCGTCGCGCTGCCACCCGTCAAAAGCATGGTGCGTTTGCCGGTCTGTTCGTCCACGAACGCATGCTTGAAACGTTTGGCCCCGCCTTCGATCAGTTGCGAACGCACCGCGGGCGACACCAGCACGAGTGCCGCAACCACTGACAAACAGAAACGCTGAAGTTTCACGCCGGACTCATTCTTAAGGCCCGCGCGGGAGTTTAGGAAGAATATTCCTCCGTCCACCCAGTCCAACTGAATCGTTACGGCGCGGGATGGAATCGGGGAGCGCGCCCGCCTCGGGCGCTGCCAACGGCGCCCTCGCCGTTGGCATTCCGGCGCCAGGTGCTCCACTGGATAGTTTGTCCTTTTCGGGTATAGAGTTCGGCGCGGGGCGCGCCGAACAGCAGCCGGGGCGGCTGCGCTCCCCACTCCTTTTTGACTGAATCGTCAGTCAACCGCCGCGCGAATTTTCAAGAGGGTCTTCAACAACCTCGGCATCTCCGCCAGTGGAATCATGTTCGGCCCGTCGCTCAACGCGCGGTCAGGGTCCGGATGCGTTTCGATGAACACGCCCTCGGCGCCGGCCGCCACCGCCGCCCGCGCCAGGACCGGGGCGAACTCGCGCTGGCCACTCGATCTGTTCCCGCCGCCGCCGGGCAGTTGCACCGAATGCGTCGCGTCGAAAATCACCGGAAAACCGAAGCGCCGCATCATCGGAATGGAGCGCATGTCCGCCACCAGATTGTGGTAGCCGAACGTCGTGCCGCGCTCGGTGACGAGAATCTTTTTGCCACCGGCTTCAACGGCCTTCCTCACCACCTGCCCCATCTCCGACGGAGACAGGAATTGGCCCTTCTTCAAGTTGACGATTCTGCCGGTCAACACCGCCGCTTCGATCAAATCGGTCTGGCGACAGAGAAAAGCGGGGATTTGCAGCACGTCCACCGTTTCGCTGGCGATGGCGGCCTGGGCTTCCGTGTGCACGTCAGTGAGCACCGGCACGCCGGATTCCGCGCGCACTTTGGCCAGCGTTTCCAATCCCGCGTCGAGGCCCGGCCCGCGAAACGATTTGCGCGACGTGCGATTCGCTTTGTCGTAGCTGGCTTTGAAAACGTAAGTGATGCCAAGTCTCTCGCAGGTTTTTTGCAGCGACTCGGCCACTTTGACGCAAATCTTCTCATTTTCGATGACACACGGTCCGGCAATCAAAGTGAAACGGCGCGGTGACGACAGCGCCGTCCAAAGTTTGTCCGATGAATCAGCCACGCGGCATTCTTAACAGTCGCGACTGCGGAAGCCAAACCTCTTTCACCCTCGTTCCACGCCGATTTTATCCGCGAATCACGAATTCCAAAATCCGGACAGCGCGGAATAGCGCCCGCAGCGCGCTCTCCCTCTCCTCCTCGACCGAGCAACGTTCGATGTTCGATGTTCGATGTTCGCCGTGCTCTTCCTCGGAGGGTCATTCCGCACTTCTCTACCAGGCGAACGATGCGCGCCGCGTATTCCAGCAGCCACTCCTCCAGATCATAGGTCTCACCCATCGCTCATTGGTTAAACGTTGAAGGTTGAATGTTCAACGTTGAAAGTTATCAGCTCCCCGCGTCACGCGGTCCTTTCCGCCCTTGGCCTGCCCGCACGATCAGTTGCCGCCGCTCCAGGTCCACGTCCAGCACCCGCAGCGGCGATGATTGCCACAAAACATTCAACGTCCAACATTCAACATTCAACGCTGAACGCCGGACACCCCTCGACTCGCGGTGCGGGTGCTCGTCGAAAAAATCCGGATCAACTCCTCCGTCTCCTGCACCAACGACTGTACCGCCGCAGCCTCGAGCAAGGGAACCCGCTGGATCAACCGCAGCCAGCGGCGCTACTCCCGCAGTTCCTTGTGACAGATCTTGAGCTTGTGCACGAAATCCTTGCGCGACTCAGCCCCCTGCGCCTCCGCGTGGTTGGGCAGCGCTGAGGTGCCCGAACGCAACAACTGTCCGGCCACATGATTACCCGCCCGCGTGTCCGGCAATTTCTCCACCAATCGAATGTGCCCGCGTATTCCAGCAAACGCTCCTCCAGATCATATGTCTCACCCATCGCCGATTGGTTAACCGTTGAACGTTGAATGTTCAACGTTGAATGTTAACGTCTCTTCTCCGCCAAGGTCGTGAACCGGTCTTTCTCTCCTTTGCCCGAACGCACCGTCACTTGCTTCATCTCCAAATCCACATCCTTAATCCGCAATCGGACCGATTCCATAATGCGCAGTCCGCTGCCATAGAGAAGTTGCACGACCAGTTGCGCCACGCCCTCCACCAGGGAGATGACTTTCGCCACTTCGGCGCGACTCAGAACCACGGGCAGGTTGACTTTGCGCGGTCCGTACGTTGGAGTTGACTGAGAGAGGTATGTGGTTGTTCCTTCTTTGCGGTCCTTGCGTTCTTTGCGGTTTTGCCGTTTTGTTTTTGCCGCAGAGAACGCAGAGAGCACAGAGAGTTGATGCGCGCAGCGCCGTGGCAGGGCCGGCCGTCGCGGCGAGTTCGTCGCAGTTGGCGGGAGATTATTTTGCATGATAAACATTAGATTGCCGAACCAGATCACTGGAGCCAACTCCGGGCAGCGCCTCGGGTTGGCCTGGAAGTCGCGGCTTGGCTTGAGTCCTCGGCCCGGCGTGACTCAGTTTCCGCGTTCGGCGGCAGAGGACGATTCATGACCGCGGTTGCCCGGATTGCGATACAAGAGTGCCCGATGCTGTTGGCGGACCTGCTCCTGTCCGGCCCGCCGCTGCCGGGTGTGACTGCGTCGCTCCCCACGGTCGATGACCTGTCAGCTGCCTTCCCGCCCGGCTCCCCGATCGTGCCGCGAAAGCTGTGCCAGAAGATCGCCGTGGTGTCGGAGAACCTGGTCGTCGGCTGGGCCGGCGACTACGACACGGCGCGCGATGTCATCTCCAAACTGCGGCGGCTGGACGTGGCGCAGCGCTTCACGAACGAGTCGCTGCAGCGGCACCTGGACGGCCTCGACCCGTCAGTCTGGGCGGAGAACGGCGGCCGGTACAGCATCGGCCTGGTCGGCTTCATCCGCGACCCCGACAATCGGATAGCGCAGTTCGGCCGCAGTTACTTCGAGCTGGACACGCAACTCTTTGGTAAGATTGGCCTCCTCGGCTCGGGCCTCGACGATTTCGAGAAGTTCCTCCGGCAGACGCAGCTGTTGCCCGAGGCCGACAACCTCGCCATGAACGCCCTGCAGCGGTCGATCGGCTTCGGGCTGCAGATGGGCGGCTCCCTCCTGCGGATCGAGCTTGAGAACCCCGCGAGCCTACAGCAGTTCTACGGCGGCGGCTACGAGATCGCCGTGTCGGAGCTGGGCAAGTTTAATAAGCTCGACGATGTCACCTACGTGTTCTGGTGGGTGGAGACCGACGGGCCCAAGCTGCGGGGCGGCCTCGTGCCGTCGCGGGCGTTCCGGTACTCGTACAAGGACGACCTGCTCCGCATCCGGTCGGTCGCGTTCGTCCCCGCCGGCACCCGGACGATCGCCCGCGAGCAGCTCTTCCTGGTCCCGCCGGTGTACCGTGACGTGCGCCCCGACGAGGCGGCGGATCAGTCCCTGCCGCCCCTCAACGCCCGGTGGCTCTGCAACTACTTCCTCGTCCGTTTAGGCGACGGCCGGCTCGCCATCTACGCGAAATTCGCCCACCAGCCGCAGGAGAAGCGGTGGCTCCAGTTCCAGGACTTCGCCGGCGGCGTGAAGGTGGCCGTCTCGCAGGAGTTCCTCAAAGAGACCGGGGAGGAAGTCCTCCGCGCGTCGGGTGCGATCAAGACCTGACTGCAGCGGAACGGCTCT
>QHOP01000505.1 GCA_003219345.1 Verrucomicrobiota bacterium | reverse complement strand
TCTACAACGTAAATGTAGACTTTGCTCATTCGTTGCTCAGCAGGTAACGGATACCCGAGCGTGAGTTGGGCTTCTTGAAGAACCATCGGGGTTTTGAAATGAATTATCTGTTCCGTCTACCGCAGCCATAATGCTGTCAGAGTTCCAACCGACAATTGCAGAAGCGTATTTTTCGAGGGCCGGCGGTTTATTGGCCTCCGTGCCACCTCGCTCATAAACTCCCACTATTCTTTTCCCCTGCTTGTTGGCCTGCTCAATTTCCCAATTTACCCACGGTCTCGAATGGGTCTCTTTGCCAATTAGCACCACAACAGTGCTAGCCCATGAAATTTTCATGCGAAGCAAACGTTGAAGAACTTCTGGTTTGATCAATCCGTTTTTCAGGCGTTCCTGATTCGCGGGCTTTGCCCTAATCGAACTATTGCGAATGTCATATCCCTTCTTCGCTAGGAGAGATGTCAGATCACCCACGGCTGCATCATCCGCATGATGATGGCTGATGAAAACATGTCTTCGTTCATTGTTTGAGCTCATATTTGATCCTTTATTGTGGGTGGCCAAAACTTTTCGACACGAAGCCGCTTTGCAATCACTTCCGCCGAGACGCCGAATTTTGGCGCGATGCGCGTGGCGATGTAGTCGAGCGCGGCTTCGTCGGCAGCCAGCCAGTCGGAATAGCCGGCGGCTTGCGCGGATTGGATCGCGGCTTGGAAGGCTTCGCGCAGCGGTTCGGGCGGCACCAGCAGGCGTCCGGCGAATTCGTAAGCCTGCCATTCCACCCAGCCGTATTCGACTTCGGGAATGGCGGAGATGTAGTCGAACCATTCGGCGGCGGTGGCGTGTTGCAGCCCGGCGTAGATGTCGCGGTGCAATACGAGATGGCCGATTTCGTGGGCGACGGAGAATCGCAGGCGGTATTCGAGGCGGGGACTCATGAATGCGCGTTTGTCCACGAGGATGGATTTCAAATCGCCCATGAGCAGCGCGTCAATGTCCAGTTGCTCGCGCAGGCCATTCACGGGAACGAGGTCGAGATGGAGATCGAATTCGGCGAGGTCGAGGACTTTCACCGGCAGTTCGCGTCCCGCCGGTTGCGCGGCTCGCAACCGGTCGGCTTCCTGCCAGATACGCTCCTTGGGATTGTATGGCGCTTTGAATCTGCGCGGGTCGTTCAAGGTCGGTTGATGCTTCTGATTAACTCCACGAGCTTTTCCAAATCTTCGCGCGAGGGTTTCTGGCCGGAGAGTGTGCGAAAGAACACAGGCAGTTGGGCCACGAGCTTTTCGTCTTTGAGTACGTAATCGGGGATACGCCCGGAATCCACGGCGGCGTAGTCGAAAAATTTGAGCCAGTCGTCCGAGCCTTGTTTGAGGCCGAGTTGCTTGGCCCAGGCGCGGAGCGTATCCTCGTCGCGCGGCGGTGGCAGGACCTCGCGCTCGATCTTGCTCCAGTTGCTGGGGTCGTAGCCGTTCTTTAGACAGAATTCGCGCAGGCCCAGGCGCTGACGCGCCCGGATTTGTTTTATGAATTCGCCAAACATAGTATTTGTTTCGTGTTGTGGTTTAATTTATACCACGCCTGTCAAGGAGGGCAAGCGAATTGACCGGCAGAAATTTCAACTGCCACAGTAGCTCGGTCCGAACCGGACTGGCCGCCCCGCAACCCGGGGTTTTTTGCCCTGTCAGGGCAATTCAGTTATCCGAGCTTGGTTCAGATCGCGAAAGTGCACGCTCTAGAGCGGTTTAAATAAATCTGTAGCCGCAAGAATGCAGGAAAACCTCGGTATTCGTGGCTTCTCAGCAGCCATGGTGGTAGTGAAAACGCTCTAAATGTTGGCAATGATGACCGTGCTGGCGACAATACGATAAGGCCAACGCCAATCCCGTGTCGTCAGGTCAAGTGTCGCCCAGCACCGCCGCCAGGCCGGCGAATAGAGCTGAGAGCCACGCCCAATGGAGCCAATTCATCGGTGACTTTTCAAAGAATCGAGCGCACGACACCGCCCTCCACACGTAACGCCGCGCCGTTTGTCGCGGAAGAAAGCGGACTGGCCACGAACGCAACCATGGCCGCGACTTCGTCCGTCGTGGCAAAGCGTTGCAAGAGCGAACTTGGTCTTACCGTGCGGAAGAATTCCCGCTCCACTTCAGCGCTCCTGGTATTTTTCGATTTGGCCATGTCGGCGAGGAATTTTTCGACGCCTTCGGAACGCGTCGGGCCGGCCAGCACCGAATTGACCGTCACCGCTGTTCCCGCTGTGGTTGCAGCCAATCCGCTGGCAAGCGCCAACTGCATCGTTTTCGTCACGCCGTAATGGATCATTTCCACCGGAATGTTCACGGCGGATTCGCTGGAGATGAAAATGATCCGTCCCCAACCTGTCGCTTTCATCCGCGGCAGATAATGACGCGACAGGCGAACGCCGCTTAGAAAATTCGTTTCAATGATCGCCGACCATTCGGCGTCGGTGATTTGTTGAAAGGGCGTGGGTTGATAAACGCCCAGGTTGTTCACGAGGATGTCCACGTCGGGGTAACGTTTTGTGGTTTCCATCGCGGCTTCAGCTTTGGACAAATCGAGCGCGAGCGCTTCGAGTCTGGCCGAGGGAATGTCGGCGCGAATGGACGAGATGGCTTCAGCCACGCGAGCCTCCGTGCGGCCATTGACGATTACGCGAGCGCCTTCAGCGGCGAGGGCTTTGGCAATGGCAAAGCCGATGCCGGCGGTTGAACCAGTGACGAGGGCAAGTTTGTTTTCGAGTTGGAGGTTCATGGTTTGATTTGTCCAGAGGATCAATCCGATTCATTCTCCGAGCCTTCAGGCTTGAGCGCGCGAGATGCCGAGCCGTTGCATCTTGGAGATCATAGTTGTGCGTTGCAACCCGAGTCGGGCGGCTGCGCCTTTCGGGCCTCCGATGACCCAGTTGGTTTCAGCCAGCGCCTGGAGGATATGTTCACGCTCGGCATCTTTCAAGGTCATGGCCCTGGGAGCGGCACTTTGACCGGATGCATCCGGGCCATCGGCAGACTGCTTCAGTTCGGCCAACGGAGGTCGCAGGACTTTTCCCGGCGAAAGAATAACGGCTCGCTCGATAAAATTCTGCAGCTCCCGCACGTTGCCCGGCCACGGATGAGCGAGAAAAATTTCCATCGCCTCGTTAGGAACGCGTTCGACATTCTTCTTCATGCGT
>QHOP01000504.1 GCA_003219345.1 Verrucomicrobiota bacterium | reverse complement strand
TCATATCTCAGCGCCACCATCGGATCGACCTTCGCCGCGCGGCGGGCGGGCAGCCAGCAGGCAAAGAACGCCGTGCCCATCAGAACAAGCGAAACTGCGGCAAACGTCAGCGGATCGGTTGGCTCGACTTGGTAGAGAAGACTCGAAAGAAATCGGGTGGCAACAAGGGCGCTCACGAAGCCGAAGCCCACCCCGATGGCAACGGACTTCAAGCTTTGCTTCAAGACGAGCTGCAGCACGTCGGCGGTTCGTGCGCCCAAAGCGATTCGCACGCCAATTTCGCGCGTGCGCTGCGCCACTGAATGAGTAAGCACGCCCGCCACTCCGAGCGCCGCGAGCCCCAGCGCAAGTAACCCAAAGCTTCCCATCAGCAGAGCTGTGATCCGTGATGGGAACAGCGCGAAGGAGAGTTGGTCGCGGAGCAGTTTCGCGTCATAAGTTGACAGATTCGAATCGAGCCGCGAAATCTCACGCTGAAGCGCCGCAATCATTCCGCGCGGCTCCGTGAGCGTGCGCACGACCAGGCTCACTGCCGGTTCATACTGCTGAGCGAGCGAGAACCAGATGAACGGTTTCGGCGCCTCCGTAAGCGTGAAGTATTTGCCGTTCCTCGCCACGCCGATGATCTCAGACCATTCATTGGCCGGACCACCACCTCGCACGCGCTTGCCCAGAACTGCCTCCGGCGTCTGACCCGGGAAGAATCTCTTCAAGAACTCCTGATTGATGACGGCCACGCGCGGTGAAACAACTTCGTCGAGATCGGTGAACTCTCGTCCGGCGAGCAGCGGCGTTCCCATCGCCGCAAAATAATTCGCGCTTGCGGACGCGTATCTTTCGTCGGCTTTGTCCGCGCCCGATGCAATTGACTGGCCTTCGATCTCGATCGACGTGTTCGACTCGTTAATCCCGAGCGGAAGAATGCTGACGAGCGCCGCGTTTCGCACTCCAGGCAATCCACGGACAACATCCAGGACCCGCCTTTGGAAGCGCGCGCCGCGCTGGCGGTCATAACCCTGCAGCCCTAAGTCGAACGAAACTGTGACAGCCCGCTCCGGATCGAAGCCCGGGTTCATCGTCTGCAGTTGTTGCAAGGTTCGAACAACCAGCCCGGCAGCGACGAGCAGCACAAATGAAAGCGCCACTTGAGCCGCCACCAAACCATTCCGCAGTCGCGACGCTGAAGCGCCGGTCAGTGGGGTGCCTTCCTTTAGGCCAGAAACGAGGTTCGTTTGACTGGCCCGCAGAGCCGGGATCAACCCAAACCCGATCCCCGCCGACGTAGAGATGCCCACGGTGAACAACAGAACTCGGAAGTCGATGGGCAGCGCTAGTCGGAGCGGCCCATTAATGGGCGGAGCCATCGCAAGAATCGCGGGGATGATCCAATACGCCAACGTGACTCCAAACGCGCCGCCAACGAACGCCATCAAAATGTTCTCGACCAAAAGTTGACGAACCAACCGTCCTCGGCTCGCGCCAAGGGCCAGGCGCATTGCGATCTCGCGCGTCCGTCCCGAAGCTCGAGCCAGCAGCAAATTCGCGAGATTCACACATGCCATAAGCAATACCAGTCCCACAGTACCCATCAGAATGAGTCCTGCGGCAAGTACACCGCCGCGCAGGGCCGGCAACACAAATCCCGGCTCAAATAGAGCGAACCTTAGATTCTTGTTGGTGTCCGGGTATTCTCTGGCGAGTTGTTCCGCGATGATATTCAGGGCCGCTTCGGCCTGGCCTGGATTGACGCGAGGTTTGAGTCGTCCTGTTACGAACAGATTGTCGCTGCTACGAGCCTCAAGCCAAGTGCAGCCCGGCTCGATCCACGGGGCCATCATCATCGGCACCCAAGCGTCGGGCGCGAGCACCACTTCCATACCCCGGAACCCTTTTGGTGCCACGCCGATCACAGTAAACGAGTTACCGTTGAGCAACACCGTTTGGCCGACGATGGAAGAGTCGCCCCCAAATCGATTCTGCCAGCAGTCGTGACTCAAGACGACGACCGGATGCTCCAGCCGTGTCCGGTCCTCATCCTCGCGAATCGTCCGTCCGAGCACGGCTTGCACACCCAAAACGTCGAAGTAATTTCCAGAGACTAGCAGGCCCCAGATGCGTTCGTTGCGACCGCCACGGCTCAAACTCACCGGCGCATACCGTGTCGCGAACAGACCGGAAAAGACCTCATTGCGATCTCGCAGATCGACATAATTCGGATAGGAGAGCGCGGGACCAAGCCCGTTCCTGCCCATCGGCCCGACCGATAGAATGCGGTCCGGGTCGGCGACCGGCGATGACCGGAACAACACGATGTTGATCAGACTGAAGATCGCCGTGTTTGCTCCGATTCCCAGCGCGAGGGTGAGCACAGCCATGGCGGTAAAGCCGGGGTTCTTCAGCAGTTGGCGGCAGGCGAATTTCAAATCATTCATAACGCAATGCCTCCATCGGATCGACCTTCGCCGCCCGTCGCGCCGGGGTGTAGCCCGCGAGGACGGCGGCGCCTGCCATCAGCAACGCCGCCACGGTGATACTCAGTGGATCCGTCGGTTTAAGCCCATACAACAAACTCGAAATCACTCGCGAGGCCGCGAGCGCGACGACGATTCCTATCGCGATTCCAATCCCCGCCAGCACCACCGTCTCACGCAGGACCATCTCAACGATCGCCGCGCGGCTTGCGCCCAGAGCCACACGAATGCCGATCTCGCGCGTTCGTCGGGTAACGGCAAAGGCCATGATGCCGTAAATGCCTACACCGGCGAGCAGCGCCGCCAGCGCTCCGAAAAAGCTGGTGAGCCGGGCGAACAGCCGCTCTTGGAAGAGTGTCTGGTTGATCTGCTCCTCTTGGCTCCTGACTTGATAAAGAGCCAGGTTATGGTCCATGTCTTGGGTCACGCGCCGGACGGCACTGGCGATTCCCATCGGATCTCCCACAGTACGCACCTCGAAGTGCATCGAACCGAGAGATTTCACATCCTGCAAGCAGGGCACATAGACGGTGGCCGCCACCTCTTTGCGAAGTCTGTCGTACTTCGCGTCGCCCACCACGCCTACGATCTCCATGTCGCCGCTGTTGGTTTTATCGCCAAAACCGAACCGCCGACCGACCGCATTTCCGCCGCCGAGAAACTCGCGGACGAATTGCTCGTTGACTACGCCGACTTTGGGAGTTCCTTCCCTGTCGCCCT